>NZ_CALIOS010000014.1:0-85398 GCF_938044715.1 uncultured Turicibacter sp. | reverse complement strand
GGAATTAAATATACAATTGAAGGTAACTTAGAATTAATTAAAACATGTTAAAAAATCTTTCATCATTAGTGGATAGTTAGCAAAACTGATTTACTTTCACCCACACTCATTTTGATTTTACTATCTAATGATGATATTAAAAAAGCTCTAGCATTTATTAAATGCTAGAGCTTTTTATTATTTATTTTTACTCAATTTCAGCCAATTTCGGTATCCATAAATTCCATTAATTAAGTAGGCTGAGAACATGATAATCATCGTTACTGAGCCATCAGGAGTTCCAAGAAGTAGTGTCCACATCATAATAGAGAACACATTGATAATCATCCATAAAATCCATTGTTCTGTGAAGCGTCCAATTTGTAATAAGAAAGCAACAATCGATAGAATTGTTGTTGTTGAGTCAATTAGTTGTAGATTTCCACCAAGAGCGATAAGTACTCTCCAATAAGCTAAAATAGCAATCACTAGACCGATAACGAGTAGAAAAATTTGTTTAGCAGTTAAGCGACGAGCAATAACGGTCCCCTCATCATTTTTTTGTTTACGCCACATATAAAATCCAACAAGATTCATTGGAAGATAGTAAAATCCATTTAACATGACTTCTCCAAAAAGTCGATTTTGATAAGCAATAATCGCATAAAGGCCAACATTTATTGTAGCGAAAGCATAGGTTGAAATTTTTCCCTTTGCACAAAGAACAACTGAAATAATTCCTGTTACACCACTAATTAATGCCATTGGAGTATCACCCCAAACAATACTTAAAATAAGCATCGTTAACGTTGAAATAATTAACCATGAAATTTCAAAAATGCTCCAATCACTAAAATAATTTTTTGTTTTCATCACTAATGCTGACATAAAAAATCCCCCTTATTGAAATATTCTTCTTCAAATTTACTGCTTTGTAAGCTCACGACTTTGGCTGCAACTTTGTTGGCAATCTCACAGCATTGTTTTGTCTCATAACCGAGTGATCTTAGTGCAATGATTGCTCCAAGATGGCTATCACCCGCTCCGATTGTGTTAACAACTGTGGTTTTAGGTGCTTCTATAATCATTTGATTTTCCCCATCAAAATGTAGAACACCGTGTTCCCCGAGTGTGATAAATAATTCGTTATGAGTTAAAGCGTATAGTTTTCTCACAGCAAGATTTAAATCTTGCTCTTTTGTGAAGCTTAAAGCTTCAGACTGATTAATATGTAAAATAGGATGTAGCTTAAATAAACGTTCCATTGTTTCTTGTTCGATAAATGTAATACGTGGACCTGGAGCGAAGTATAGATTTTTTATTTCTTGCGTACTTAGCCATTGACTGATAATAGCCCCACTTAAGCCTTCCATCTCGTATCCAGAAATGTAGATATTATCATACTGTTCCCCACTAAAAGCATCTAACCAACGTCTTTGATAGTTAGCTTCAACACCAGGAACTGTTATAAAGGTCCGTTCTCCGTGATGTTCAACTAAACAAAGGCAATATCCGTTATCCACAGTTTGCTCCTCGATGTGAACGGGATAGCCATGTTTGATTAATTCTTCCTTAATCATTGAGGCGTAAGACCCAGAACCAACGGGAACAGCCAAATCGTGTTCTACATCAAAGTGATTTAAAATCGTTGCAACATTATACGCGCATCCACCAATTGTGACGCTCTGTTTTTGGCAAAAAATATCGTCACCCGTTTTAGGTAAGACGTCGATATTTAAAATAACATCTACAATCGCATTCCCAAGCAGTAAAGTTTTCACATTACGCCCCCCCTTTGTTTTGCTAATGCATCTACATATTCCATTAAATTGACATCATTTGCCTCATTAATAAGTTCAACCCATGATGAATCAAGTGCTGTGTATCCTTGGTAAGCACCACAAATCGCACAAGCCATCGCTCCGATTGTATCAGTGTCTCCCCCGAGATTTGCACAAAGTAAACTACAATGTTTTACATCTTTCGCATAATAAGCAATTGCAAGAGCAGCAGGAACTGATTCACTAATTGTTACACCACATCCGATGATTTGATAGATAGCCTCTAAGAACGATTCATCTTGGTCTTTATAACGTTTAGCAAATTCAATGCCAAGCTTCGTTCTTGCAACAAGAGATGGATTAATAGTATCAGCCCCAAGAGCACGTGCCTCTTGTTCAATACTATAAACAGATTGTAAAATTTCATCAAAGTCTTTGTAGATCATGGCACAACTTACAGCGTGAGCAATCATACAGGCACCAGCTATCGTGATGTCACTACTGTGCGTAACCTTTGTAATATGCGCTACATATTGAATGAGCTCTGATTTTTCATCAGGTAAGAATAAACAGCCAACAGGAGGAATCCTCATTGCAGAACCGTTTGTCCCAGATTGATTCGTAATCGATTCTATATTTTTTCCTTCTTTAAAACTAAGTAAGGCGGCTTTAGATGTGGGCCCTAAAATGTTTTTTTCAAAAGCTTGTTCTTTTTTTGCCCAAGCAAGAAGTCTAGTTGCGATATCAGTTGGCAAAACGTTGAAATGATTGGCTATTAAAGAGTCTAGGATGATTAAAGCTTGTGCAGTATCATCTGTAAATTGTCCTCTTTTATACTGATAAGCCACTTCATTTTCCGAAGGTCCATCTAAGAAATCTGTAATGCCCCTAAAAAACTGTTGGACTTTTTTTCGACTCCAAAGTTCAGAGGGCATTCCCATAGCATCACCGATTGCCATTCCATAAAGAGTTCCAGCAATTTTATTTTTCATACAGCCGCCTCCTAATAAACTTTACAGGTGACAAGACACCTGACAAGGTAATATTCTAGTTTATTTGGATAAAATAGTCAATGTTTTATGAATGATAATCTTTCATATCAATAAAAAGATGTGAATAACCCTATTAGTGGGTTATCCACATCTTTAAAATGCTTAATTACTATTTGAGAAGATGTAGTATTTTGCTTTTTACCTTCATTACACTCGCTATCTAGGCCATGACGTCGGTTAATACTTATTGCACGTTATCTTAAAATCCGATATGATTCAACAAGAGGGGGAGATAATGATGAAAAAAGAGCAAGCATTATTAGTTATTTTAACACTGACCTGTTTTATAATAGGGTGTTCAACAACTGAAACAGAGGATGAGGTTACAATCAATGGAACACCCATTGAAGAGAAAACAACGATCGGAAAAATAACCATTCCACTAGGCCAGACATTTAAGTTAATCCATGACGAAAAAGAGGTGTTAGAAATTGCTGTGACCGATGTGACGTTAACGGATGCACGTAATGAGTTCAATGAGGCGGTGGATAATGTCGCAATTGTAACTATTGAGGCAATTAATATATCAGATGAAGTCGTGTTGTTAAATGAGTCCTATTTTCATTTTTATGATGAAACAGGGAAGAGGTTAGACTTATATCCCATGTCGGGTTATGATTTAGATCTCGAATTCTCAAGTTATGCAGCCATAGCACCTGGTCGTAGACGGACGATTAAAATAAATGTTGGAATTACAACAGGGGATATTTTGAAAATTGATGTGGCTCATAATACAGAGGATGAGCCTTTTGCGACAATTGATACCGAAACAGTTGTTGAGACCATTTTTGAATCATCGCTTGTGACGGCTTCATACTTAGATGAGCTTGAACTAGGGACACCATTTACTGTGTTAGCGCAATTTAGTGAGGAACCATTTGAAATTAACATTAAATCAATCGCGCTAACAGATGAGCGTAATGAGTATATGGAAAGTGAAATGCCTGATCGAGCGGTAGAGACAGTTGCAATTATTACGATTGAAGGTAAAAATATTGGAACAAAAAGAGAAGCTTTATGTGACTCAAACTTTTTAATTTATGATGAAACAGGTAACGGTGTAACTTTATATCCACTCATCACCACAAATAAATCAGTTGAGTGGGTTGAACCTGGTCAGACCGCATTAATTGATATTGTAATTGGTATTAAAACAGGATCAAATTTTGACATAGAAGTTAGAGATAAGGTTACAAATACTAAAACATTTGCAATTTATAAATATAGAAACTAAAGAGCTAAACAGGGACATTCGTTAAGAATGTCGCTTTTTTTAATTGAAATCAATTTTTTAATAGTTATTACTAAGCTTTATTATCCTTTAAAAGGAAAATATCCTAGTATGACTTTAACAATTTTATTAATAGAATTTATTAGTGCTATCTCACAGTTCAAGAAATTAGAAATGAGAACTTACTTCATAATTATTTCTAAGTTTACGGAACATAGTTTGATATATCAGCAAAGTGTCATTTGTCCGATATGAATACATGATGAGGTATCTGAGCTATTGCATGCTTAATCGTCTCGAACCTTAGTTTATATGGGGGTTCCACGTTTTGAATGTCCTATGAAATTTTTAACGTCAAACCTTAACATAGATTTGTCAAAAAAACAAATGGTAAAATCATGCAAAACATAAGGAGATATAGTATAATAGGAGAAATACTAATTTGTTAGGTGACGATTTTAGGGGAAATAAATAATTTAAAATTAAGTTATTTTTTAAAGTCGGTAAACTAGCAAATATTCATAGTAAATTTTTCTTAATAAGGAGAGACATAAGATGAAATTTAATGATTTTAAGTATGAAAGACCAAATTATGAACAATTCAAAAATGAATTTGGTGCTTTAGTTTATAAGTTTGAGGCTGCAACGAATGCAGAGGAACAATTAGAAATTGTGAACAAAATTAATGCCATGCGTTCTCATATAGAAACAATGGCAACCTTATCTTCGATTCGCCATAGTATTGATACACGAGATGAGTTTTATGACTCTGAACAAACGTATTGGGATGAACAGGGTCCTCTTTATGAAGAAGCAACGTCTGCTTTTTATCATGCAATCGTTAAATCACCATTTCGTGCTGAACTTGAAGAGAAGTTAAGCAAACAATTCTTTACGATTGCAGAGTTTAATTTACGTTCATTCTCGCCTGAGATTATTGCGGATTTACAGGAAGAAAATAAATTATCTAGTCTTTATACAAAGTTATTAGCATCAGCTAAAATTCCATTTGATGGTGAAGAGCGTACGTTACCAGGAATGGGTAAATATTTATTAAGTGAAGATCGTCAGGTCCGTGAAGAGGCTTCAGTTGCTAAATACCATTTCTTTGAAGAGAATGAAGCTGAAATCGATCGTATTTATGATGAGTTAGTAAAAGTTCGTACACGTATTGCTAAAAAATTAGGATTTAATAATTTCGTTGAACTTGGATATACTCGTATGATGCGCAGTGATTATAATCCAGAGATGGTTAAAAACTTCCGTAAGCAAGTTTTAGATTATATTGTGCCAGTAGCAAGTTCTTTATATAAAAGACAGGAAGAGCGTTTAGGTTATGGGGAACTTCGTTATTTTGATGAAAAGTTCGAATTTAAAACAGGTAATGCGACACCTAAAGGAAGTCCAGAGTGGATTTTAGAAAATGGTGTGAAAATGTATCATGAACTTTCTCCACAAACAAAAGAATTCTTTGATTTCATGGTAGAAAGTGAGTTATTAGATCTAGTGAATAAACCGGGGAAAGCGGGTGGAGGATATTGTACTTATATTCCTGAATATAAAGCGCCATTTATCTTCTCTAACTTTAATGGAACAGCAGGGGATATTGATGTCTTAACGCATGAAGCGGGACATGCTTTCCAAGTTTATTCTTCACGCTGGATTGAAACACCTGAGTTAAACTTCCCAACGTATGAAAGTTGTGAGATTCATTCAATGAGTATGGAGTTCTTTACATGGCCTTGGATGGAATTATTCTTTAAAGAGGATACGGACAAATATAAATTTACTCACTTAGGATCAGCGATTAAATTTATTCCTTATGGAATTGTTGTGGATGCATTCCAACATTTCGTTTATGAAAATCCAGAAGCAACACCGGCAGAACGTAAAGCGGCTTGGCGTAATCTTGAAAAACAATACTTGCCACACAAAAACTATGAAGGATGTGACTTCCTAGAACGTGGTGGTTGGTGGTTCCAACAAGCACACATTTTCAATAGTCCATTTTATTATATCGACTACACATTAGCTCAAATTTGTGCCCTACAATTTTGGAAACGTATGCACGATAATCGTGAAGATGCATGGAATGACTACGTTCGTTTATGCGAGGTAGGTGGGACAAAATCGTTCCTCGGACTTGTATCATATGCAAATTTAAAATCACCATTTGAAGATGGATGCGTAAGCTCTATTATTTCAGACATTAAAGCGTGGCTAGATTCAGTTGAAGATCAAAAATTATAAAAAAAGAGTATTGCTTAAATAAAGAAAACGCGAAGGATTACCTTCGCGTTTTCTTTATTTCCTTACAGAGATGTAAGGTTAGAAGTGTATTTGTAAGTTGATTATTATGGTATTTTATCTATTATTTTATTAAAATAAGTCGTGTGAAATAAACTTAATTTCCTTAGAAAGTATTTTCTAAATGTTTAATTCATAGTATCATTAGGTAGGTTATATTTTACATTGAAATTTTAATAATTGAAAAGTTGAAACAGGAGGGTTAGTTGTGGGTTTTATTGAATACTTAAAAGTAATTTTCCTTGGATTTGTTGAGGGGATTACGGAATGGTTACCTGTTAGTAGTACAGGTCATATGATTTTAGTTGATGAATTTATTAAGTTAAATATGTCGGCTTCATTTATGGAGATGTTCTTTGTTGTCATTCAACTTGGGGCAATTTTGGCGGTTATCTTTATGTTTTGGAATAAGATCTTCCCATTTGAGTTTAAGGGTGGCTTTAAAATCAAACAAGATACGATGAATCTTTGGTTTAAGATTATTGTGGCATGTTTACCAGCAGCAGTTATTGGTTTAGCATTTGATGATTGGTTAGATGAACATTTTTATAATTATCAAACTGTTGCCTTAATGTTAATTATTTACGGGGTTTTATTTATTGTTATTGAGAATCGTAATAAAGGTCGTAAGCCAGTGGTAACGAATTTATCACAAATTACATATAAATTTGCTTTAATGGTTGGAGTTTTCCAATTACTTGCTTTAGTTCCAGGAACATCTCGTTCAGGAGCAACGATTTTAGGAGCTATTTTAATTGGTGCTTCTCGTTATGTTGCATCAGAGTTTACGTTCTTCTTAGCTATTCCAGTTATGTTTGGAGCAAGTTTATTAAAACTTGTTAAATTCGGATTTGCTTTTACTAGTGCTGAATTAATTACGTTAGCTCTTGGATCATTTGTAGCATTTGTTGTTTCAATTTTTGCAATCAAGTTCTTAATGGGATATATTAAGAAACATGACTTCAAAGTATTTGGATGGTACCGCATTATCCTGGGTATTGTCGTTTTAGCCTATTTCTTCTTCTTTGGAGCATAAAAAAAATCGCTAAGACTTATGTCTTAGCGATTTTTTTTATTGAAGTAAGTTTTTCCACCAGTTTTGGGTTGATAACCATTTATTAAAAAGAATAAAAATTCCATATCCAATGATGCCTCCAAGTGTATTTAGAATTAAATCATCAATGTCTGATGAACGCCCAATAAAGTACTGGAAGCATTCAATGAAGAATGAGAAAGCAAAAGCAAAAAGTGTGGTATTAAAAAAAGAACGAAATTTTTTGAATACAATTGGTAGTAAAAATCCAAGGGGGATAAACATGATTATATTCGAAATGACCTGGCTCATTGTGAAGGTATCAAATAGCCAGCTAAATGGAATTAGGTTAAGGCGATGATAAGGTGGGTTAAAGTTTAATCCACTTCCGATTATGCTTATTAGGATAGTTGCAAATAGGATGATGAATATGATTCCTGCCAGTCCTAAATAGCTAAGTTGTCTAAGAATAGGGATTTGTTTTTTTCGTAGGATAAAGTAGAACGGTAAGTAGATAATACCAACGATAATCAGGAGGATGACTCCTAGGAATATATTATCTAAAATGTTTTGTAACATGAAAAGCACGCTCCTTATTTATAAAAAATCTGTACCATGCATTTAGTATAGCAAACAGAAATGAAGAAAACCGCAAGAAATTCTGAAGATTTAATGAATATTAAAAAACCCCCGACCAACGTACGGGGGTTTTCGCGTGCACAGAGCAAAAGAGGAGACTCCGAGTGGAATCTAGATATATTATTTGATAATTTGTCGATTTTATGCACTAAAGGGCCTATTTTAAAATTTGGCGGCGCGGTTACAAGTATTAATTGGGAGATTAAGTAAAGTAAAATAGGTTTTATTTTTGATAATTTTAGGCACAATAAGAATGATTTTTCGGAAGGAGTGATTTGATGGGTACAAATCTTCATGTACAGTTAACTTATGATGAGAAAGCAAAACGTTTTGATTGCCGTAATCGATTAGATGAGGTTATTGCAAGTTTATTAAATGGTGATGTTTTTACATTAGACCACTTAAATACAACGGTTTTAGGAACAGTTAAATTTTCACCAGAGTGTAAACCATATGGTTTTTATTTTGAATCAAATGATGGACAACTAAAGGTTGAATTAACTGATGGAATGAAGGGATATGTTGAGATTCAGGATCAAGATAAAGTAATGAAATAAAAAACTTAGATTTAAAAAGGAGTCTCTTAACTGATGGAAATTAAAAATTATATTTGTCCAAAATGTCAAAATCGCTCCTATGAAGTGGATGAGTTTGCTGCAACAGGTGGTGGGCTTTCCAAAATGTTTGATGTTCAGAACAAACGCTTTACAACGATTACATGTACTAAGTGTAAGTATACTGAGATGTATAAAGGAACAACGAGTGATTTAGAAAATATTTTTGATTTTTTACTTGGATAAAAAAGAATACCTTCATTCTGTATTCCTTTATATGTGAAAATAAGAAAAAACACCTAAATGAATTGAGATAAATTTGAGATTAATTTATACATTCATAGAGGTGCTTTTTTTGTAGGAAATATAAAATGTTTTTGTTGCAATAAGTGTGAAAAAGTGATAGTTTCGATTATATTCATGATGAGATTATATTATTGTAAATTAATTTAAAAAACAAAAAAGAACTGAAGGAAATCAGCTCTTTTTTTGTTTTTAAAGTGGTTAGTCATAAATATAAGAATCTAATATTGGAAAAATTAGCGGACGTATGTCAATTTGTTATTCTTTTGACTACAGTTCTATTTTATCTTAAAAAAAAATTAAATGTTAAAAGTGTTCGTGAGAGGTGAGAAAAAAGCACTTGAATGGTCATTTTTAAATTAAAGTATTCTGTTAATAAACATTTAATCTATATTTTTAATGGTTTCGATAGGATACGAATGCAGTTATCAATCTAATTTGAAATGTTATTTTTTTGTTTAAAAAATCTTATGTGGCTATTTAGGAGTAAATCAGTTAAAAATAAACATTTTATTAGATATATCTTGTAAAAAACAGAAAAAAGCACATAATTAGACAAAAAATATAGTGATGATAAAATAATATTATGTAGTTTGATTTATAGGATGTGATATTATGATTATTCAATTAGATGATTATTTTATTAGAGTTCTTCAAAAAAGCGGTTATGAGTTAGATTATAATAAATTAGTTAAAATAAATGAAAAAGCAATGAGTGAGAGAAAAAAATCACTAAATGAGTACAATGAATTAGTATTAAAAAAAATTACTTCAAAGCAGAAAAATCAAAATAGACAATAAATATTAGAGTTATCTAACATCTCGTGGAAAAGTTAAAGCTATTAAGAGTGTAGGAAGCACTAAAAACGTAAAATTAGATGTTTGGGATTTTAAAAAATAATAGAAAAAAGCACTAGATTTATCTAGTGCTTTTTTTGAGTTAAAAAATGGCGCTATTAGACGAAAATGTTGTTATTAACTATCTAGTCATTTAAAACAGATAAAATTCTTAAAAATGAAAGCCAATAACTTTTGATACCAAGCGGTTTATTTACCAATAAGATGACTTAAAACAGCCTAAAAAATAAAGAACTACGTTCAGGCATCGTAGGATATAAAATCAAAGCATAAACAGGATTTAATCCACCTTTGATCACTAACCCCTCTATAAAGTCTACTTCCTTCATTCTTTCATAAAACGAAAGGGTAAAGGAAACTTGAACTTTCACGTGCTTTTAACCATGTAATTTTTCGTTTACTAATTCAGTGACTGCTTGTTTGAGCTCATTGCTTGCTTCGATTGCATCTAATTGAGCTTGAATTTCACCATCTTCATCTTCGAAATAATTCAACTCATTACAGTTTTCTGCAATTTCACGAACTTTAGCTAAATCTTCATTGTATTTAGTTGATAATTCTTTTAACTCTTTATCAAAAGTTTTAATTTGTTCAATTGAAGTGAATGATAAAACCATGTCAATTGGCATAATTCCAGAACTTTTTGTTCCGTCAGGATATTTCATTGTGACACTTATTTCTTCTAAGTGACTATCTATCATAAAGCTATATAAATCTGTAAAACTATTAAATTTCTTATGTTTTGTTTTAATTTCCATGCTCAGAGCTCCTTTTTAGGAATTCATATTTTGAATTCGATACTGTTATTATATCCTACAAAGTACTTACTTTAAACAGATGATGAGTTGTTTTCATTAATAGAGTGCAGAGTATTAGGAGTGATATACACTTAAAATAATGAATTTCTGTGAAATGTACAATTGACTATTAAGTATAAAAGAGTAATAACTCAATCATAAAAAATCACGTACAAAGTACGTGGAGTGTAAGATAAAAGCATAAATCAGGCACAGGAATAGCTTGGTACAAGGGATGGAAATCTAGCTTTAGCTCACTGTCTCTTCAGAATAAATGTATAAGATTAACCAAAAAATTCCTTTTGAATTAGTTTGTTTTAAAAAATAGGGAGTGATAAGTGTCTCTAAAAACGAGACACTTATCACTCCCTTACATTTTTTGAACAGCTAAAGTATTAGCTTTAGCCTTTTATTTAATCCAGCTTCGATGAATAACTCCTCTATAAAGTTTTATCCACAATTGTACTTTCAAGAACTTCGGTGGCTAAGCACTTTTATTCGGAGTTATCTGTTCGTCTTAGCTTTTTATTTAATCTAGATTCGAGATGCAACACTCTGGTAAAGTTCGAGAGCCTCTTGTGTCTTACGACACGGCGGACTCTCCTTACTTTCTACGAGTGTTAAGCACATCTCTTAGCCTTTTATTATTCTTCGTCTGGTAATTCTACGTTGTGGTAAACTTGTTGTACATCGTCTAAGTCTTCTAGTACGTCGATTAATTTTTCGAATTTAGCTAATGCATCACCATCTAATTCTACTGTTGATGTTGGTAACATTGTTAATTCTGCAGCTTCGAATTCTGTGATTCCCATTCCATTTAATGCTGTTTGTACGGCATGGAATTGATCTTGGTCTGCGTATACTGTGATTTCTCCATCTTCTTCTTCAACGTCACGAACGTCTACGTCTGCTTCCATTAATCCTTCTAAAATTTCATCAGCTGAGTTTCCGTTGAATCCGAATAATGCTGTTGCTTCGAACATGAATGCTACGGCACCACTTACTCCGATTTTTCCACCGTTTTTGTTAAATGCAGAACGTACTTCAGCTACTGTACGGTTTACGTTGTCAGTTAATGTATCAACGATAACGGCAGCACCATTTGGTCCGTATCCTTCATAGCGGATGAAATCGTAATTTTCGTCTGATCCACCTTTTGCTTTGTTGATAGCGCGGTCGATGATTTCACGGTTAACCCCTGCAACTTTAGCACGGTCAATAACTGATGCTAAGTTACGGTTTAATTCTGGATCTGGATCTCCATTTTTAGCAGCCATGTAAATTTCTTTTCCGAAACGAGCTAAAACTTTTGAACGGGCAGCATCTTTAGCAGCTTTTCCGTATTTAATATTATTCCACTTACGACCCATTGGGTATCACTCCTGTTAATAAGATTTGATTCAAAGACTATTGTTGTTATTTACAATAGCAAAGTAACTATACATTTACTTATTATACTCCTGTAACTCCTAGTTTTTCAAGTTTTTCAGATAGTGTCGAAATCGACATTGTAAAAAATATCTGTTATTTATTGACTTTTATAGGTCAAAGAGCTATAATGCTATTAAATAATTAGACAATCATCTAATTAAAGAATTGAAAACATAATGGAGGAATAGTCTATGTTAATTGTGACAACAGATAGTATCTCAGGGAAAGAAATTATTGAGGTAAAAGGTTTAGTGCGTGGAAGTACGGTTCGTTCAAAAAATATTGGTAAAGATATCGGAGCCTCATTTAAAAATCTAGTTGGGGGGGAATTAACTGGATATAATGAGATGTTAACGGAGGCACGCCAAATTGCGATTGGACGTATGGTTGAAGATGCAGAAGCTCAAGGGGCAAATGCGATTGTTGGAATGCGTTTAATGTCATCATCAGTGATGGCAGGGGCGGCTGAAATGGTCGCTTATGGAACAGCGGTTGTGATTAAATAATGCTTAAATTTATTATTGGTTGGTATTTGCTTAATTTTTTAGTGTTTGGTATTTTTTTAATCTTTAAAATTACAGAACGTTTGAAAGAGAAGAAAATGGAGAGAGAACAATTAGAAAATTATAGAAAATATTAAATAAACAAGTTATAGTTAAAGAACACAGAACTTTTGGTGTTCTTTTTTTTTTTAATGAACTTTTTTTAAACTCGCGTGTCTTATTAGTGAAAGAAGGTGAGAGGGTTGGATGAGGAACAGCTTGTGAAACAGGCGATTTCAGGTGATCGGCACTGCTTAAATATATTGTTTGGGATGCATTATAAGACGGTTTATGGTTATCTCATTAAATTAACTGGGGATATTCAAATGTCGGAGGATTTAGTTCAGGAAACATTACTTAAAGCGACACTAAATATTGAAAAGTTTCGTGGAGAAAGTAAATTTTTGACTTACTTAATTCAAATTGCGACTAACTTATATCGAAACGAGGTAAGAAAGCAAAGTCGCATTGTTTACGATGACGAAATTATTCAATCGGTGTTTAGTGAAGGTGAGTGTGACGCGTTAATACAGGTTCAGTTTAAGGAAGCGATGAATGCCTTACAGGACATGAGTGAAGAACAGCGGATGAGTTTTATTTTAAGACATTATTATGGCTATAGTATTGAAGAGATTTCTAATTTATTTGGAGTTGCAACAGGAACGACAAAGTCGCGAATTTTTAATGCGATTCAAAAGATAAGAAAGAAGTTAGGAGGGTAGATGATGGATGTTTTAAAGGATGAGCAATTAGAGGCTCAAGGTTTGATAACTGAGATTGATACATTAAAGATTATTCGAGTTGCTAATGAGTTGAAGCTTCAAAGGCAAAGAAAACGTCTTAAGATCCTGATGATAGCGGGAGTTTTCTGTGTGCTTGCACAAATGTTGATTTTTAAATTTATAGGATTTAATCGAGAGTTTATAATGCTTGGTGGCATTTATGTGTTGTTTGCCTCGTTGATTTTGTTAATTGTTCGGTATAGAGAGGGTGGAAATATATGATTGTGATGAGTATTTTAATGTCAGTTGTTTTATTTGTAGTCGTTTGTTTTGGAATTGGTCAGGTCGCGTGGATTTATTTAGATGCAAAGGATCGAGGTGATCGTTTGGCAATTGTTTGGGCAATTTTTGCAATTTTTCCGATTGTATATCCGATATTACTTCCGTTGCCATTAATTATTTATTTGTTGATTAGTCGTAGTTTCTCATATCTTTGTCCGACTTGTAATGAGAAGGTGAATAAGGATTTTAGTACATGTCCTCATTGTGGTCAAGCGTTGAAAGAAAAATGTCCAAATTGTGGAAGAACAGTCGAGTCAGAGTGGCACTATTGTCCGAGTTGTTCGGCACATATTAAATAAGGGGGAGTTTAGGATGAAGATTATTTTAAAGCATAAGAAAACTTTTATTGTGATTGTCATTATTTCATTACTGATTAGTATTTTACCGCTAATTGGAATGGCTACATTTATGGGAGTGCGAAGCTCAAATGTCAATATTGCATATGAAAGTCCAGTTGTAGAAAATGTAAATCCGATAGATTATCAACCTTTTGATATCGTTGTACCGTCTGAGCAACTCCCATCACCTGTTTTTAATAGTAATAGGTTTGAAAAAACATTACTTCATCATTCATTTTCAGAGTCAACGACTGAACAAGTCTTTCTGTATCAGGCTTATTTAGAAGAAGGCATGACCGTAACGATTGATTATCGTACCAATATTAAACAAGGAATTTTAGATTTTGGGATGTTTGATGAAGCTGGAATGAAGGCAAGTTTTTCTGGAACAAAAGATAGTCCAAGTTTCCTTATTGATCATTCAGGAAATTACGTGATTGCCTATAACGCAAATGAAGTATTAGGTTCTTTTGATATAGAGATTAGAGTACAAGACGTGAAATAAAAATGAGGAAGCCGTGCTGTGGCTCCCTCATTTTTATTTTTCTTCTAATAATAAGTTAATTGTTTCTTGAACGCGTTTAACACATCCTTTACAAGCTAAACCTGCTTTTGTTTCGGTTTGAATTTCTTGTAATGTTGTTGATCCTGTTTCAATCTCTTCTTTAATATCTCCAACTGTAATATTGAAGCAATAACATAATTTTTTATTTAAATCCATGATTAGACTCTCCTTATTATTAAAAATCAAACTGTGTATAACTTTATTTTAATAGATGAAAGAGGATTAACCAACGAATTTACTTTTAAAGATTAGTTGTGTAGTTAATGTAATCAAATCCCCAATCACACAGATTTTCCATAACGTCAAGGAATTGTCGTCCGATATCGGTGAGGGAGTATTCAACTCTTAGTGGAGTTTCGTTGTATACTGTTCGTTTAATAATTAGGTCGGCTTCAAGTTCTTTAAGTTGTGAAGATAGGTAACTATGGGTGATGTTGGGTTTGAGGTTGATGGGAGAATGAGATGTGTAAAAGCTAGAAGAGTTATCTTACTATAGTTTTTTTACGGTAAGCAGTTGGTGAAGTATTCATGAAGCGTTTAAAGATTTTTGTATAGTAACTTGGACTATCGAATCCGACTTTGTTACAGATTTCGGTAATGGTTGCATCCGTTTGAAGCAATAGGCCTGCTGAAACTGAAATACGGTATTTTAAAAGATATTGCATTGGGGACATTTGGACGTGTTTTTGAAAACATCGTTGACACTCTCTTATACTGATGTTGGCGCTAGCAGCAATTTGTCCTACTTCGACTCCTTTGGAGTAGTTTTCGTGAATAAAGTTTAGCATTTTTTTCAGACGCTTCATTTCTTGGTTTTCGATTTGAGGTTGTTGGAGTGCTTCTTGATGGTGTTTGACAAGAAGATAAAAAAGGTGTGAGAGTTGATTTCTTATAAATAGCTCGTAACCAAACTTCTCCGATTCGTAGGCTTCATAAGCGGTAAGAATACAATCGATTGCAATTCGTTGCCACTTGATATGAGGATAAAGTGGGATACTTGGTAGAGCGTTGCAATTTGCTAAAGGTTGAATATATCTTTGTTTAAAGATGTTTTCATTTGTGTCACAGATTAATTCTTTGTGGAATACGAGTGAATTCAATAAACAAGGTTGATCATTAAAGACATAGACTGAGTGTAAAACATTGGAGTTAATAAATAGTCCTTCACCTGTTTGAAGTAAGTAATCAGTTCCGCTGACGCTAATTTTAATTGGACCTTTCTTAATGACAATGACTTCGAATTCATCGTGCCAGTGCCAGGGAATATCACCTGTTACATTACTTATGATATCTGAAAAATAGGCCCCGCAAGGAAATAACGGTGTCCCGCGAACTTCGAGTTCGCGATTTTTTTTATCAAGATTTAGGTCGTATATTTGAATAGGCATGGAATAATTCCCCTTTGTCGCTTTTGTTATAGGATTGGTCTTTACTGTTATTGTTTGGAAATCACAGTGTCGCTATCATTATAGTATAACGTGAATTAAAAAGTGAGGGGATTTTATGGATAATGTAAATATAGCTTTAATGCTAAAGGGAATTAAAGACAGTGAGGCTTTCTTTGAACTCGTTGACCGTTGCCAGGCACCAGTTAAAATTCAGGTTCCTGGTGGAGATTTGCATGATTTGCGTGGCAATGTCTTACTCCAAAATTATTTAACATGGGAATCACCAATCAGCGCTATTGAATGTGTGGAGGTGTTTTGTCATACTGAAGCAGATCTTGCTTCTATTTTGGAGTTTATCGAAGAATATCAATTATTTTAAATGATAATCTGAAGAGACGTTTCCTGAATAAAGGGAATTTCTCTTTTTTCATTTAGGATGTGACATAAGGCAGTGATTTTCACCATATAATTTAGTAGATAGGAGGGGATTTGTATGTTAATTGTCACAACAGATACGATTGTCGGAAAAGAGATTATTGAAGTAAAGGGATTAGTAAAGGGGAGCACTGTCCGTTCTAAACATATTGGAAAAGATATTGGAGCGGGATTAAAAACTATTGTTGGAGGAGAATTAAAAGGGTACAACGAGATGTTAATTGAAGCGCGTCAAATTGCATTCGGTCGCATGGCTGATGAAGCTGAAAGTCTAGGCGCTAATGCAATTGTTGGTGTCCGTTTAATGTCATCAGCTGTGATGGCAGGGGCTGCAGAAATGGTGGCTTATGGAACAGCAGTGGTGGTGAAATAAAAATGGAAATTCTCGTATGTGTGGTGCTTGGATTTTACTTAGTTTGTATCATTGGGGTGGTAGGATTACTAGCTTATAAAATAGTGGAGCGTCGACGAGAAATAAAAAAAGAGAAAGAAGAATTTAAAAATTATAAGGATTATTAGAAGGGGGGAGGGAGTAGTGGAGAATTACTCTTATATTGAGACTAGAAAAGTTTTTAGTCGTCTTGGATTTGCCCTAACTTTTAGTATTTTATCTGTGAATGTTGTTCAACTCATTGTAGCGGGATTTATGTCAGCTGTTGATCCAAACTTATTAATGACAGATTGGGCTAATTTTTTCTTAATCGCAGTCAGTTTTTACTTAATTGGATTTCCATTAGCTTATTGTATGATGAAAAAAATACCGACAGCTGTTTCGCAAGAAAAGAAACGATTAACACTACGGCAACTCGTTGAATATGGATTAATTTCTTATGCTGTGATGATTCTTTTGAATTTTTTAACGACCTTCTTGCTGAGCTTTATAGAATTGTTTAAGACAGAATCCATTGTAAATCCCGTTCAACAGGTGATTTTAACTGGAAGTCCGTGGCTTAGCTTGTTATGTATTGTCGTTTTATCGCCAATTATTGAAGAACTTTTATTTCGGAAAATACTACTTGATCGGGTACGTATTTATGGAGATAAAGTGGCTATTATCTTTACTGCGATTGCATTCGGTTTTTACCATGGAAATTTATCACAACTATTTTATGCCGTTGGACTCGGTATCATTTTGGCCTACATCGTTTTAAAAACAAATCAACTTAAATATTCAATAGGAATTCATATGTTTGTCAACGCCATGGGTTCACTCATCTTACCCATGTTAATCGGAGATGGAAGCGACTTGTTAAGGGCTCAGATAGCTAGCGTTATTGTTGTTATTTTGATTACGTTTGGAACGATATTAATCATCAAAAATCGTAAAAAAGTTGAGCTTGTGCAAGGAGATTTAACGATTCCAGAAAGTAAGTTAATGCAACTTGTATGGCTTAATCATGGAGTTTTCGCTTACCTACTATTTAGTATCGCATTGATTATTATGGTTACTGTTGTAACTTAAAAAGAACTAACTCGCTTGAGTTAGTTCTTTTTCTATTTTTTGTAAGAATTCATCAGATGGGCGTAAGAAAGTTGATGATGAATTTTCTGATTCAAAATGAATGATTTCAACATTTTGAATCAGTGTAAATAATATATCAGCACTATAATTTAAATCATCGTTTGTAAGTTTAGTATTAGAATAATTGACTGTTAATTCATAAGGCTCTGATGCGGTTTGCAGACTAAATGTATAATCTTGAAGATTTACAGGTAATAAACTTAGAATATTTCCAACCGCTGAGTTATCCCCAATATAAGAATTTTTATAATTTAATAAGCTATCAGACTTTCCACACCCCACTAGAGTTAATAAACAAATGAATAAAATCATTCGTTTCATATTGATCACTTTCCTTTCTTAGTGATTACTGCGCAAAAAAACAGCATTAATCCCTCATATCATTATGATAACATGCATAAGGTCCTTATTTGAAAACTTTTATCGAATTTCCTAGTAGTTGAGGGATGATCTTACTTTTTAAGAGAGCTCTCTTCTAGTGGACGAGTATCATAAATGTTGCCGTAGGAGACCTGCATTAAATGAAAGGATGGAATTTTCAAAGTAGGTGAAACTCTTTCGTAAGGATTAATACGTGGGGTTAAAGAGGAAAATGGCGTCAAAATTCGGATAAAGAGCTTGAGGAGCAGGAAGAATATTTCTTTAAACGTTAAAAGGGATGGAGATTTCTCCACCTCTTTTAGTGTGCTTGTAGTTTTTGAATTAATTCATCTGTCACATTATTACCTTCAAGTTGATAAGCAAGTAAGACAGCCCCAAGACAAGGTTCTAGAAGCGGTGCTTGAATCTTGCAATCTAAGTTTTGTAATTCGTTAGCGAGTGGTACTAAGATAGTATCGCCTGATTTGAAAACTCCACCTGAATATGAGACGGCAAATGAATCCGTTAAATTCAATTGTTTAGCTAATGTTTTGATGTGTAAGGCAAGTTCATGTGCCGCTTGGTGGAATAGATTTTGACAGGCGATGCATCCGCTTTGGGCGGCTTTTGCCCCAATTGCTGAGAATTTTGCAATGTCAGGCCTTGAAAGTTTAAGTCGATTAAAGACGATATCCACAATTTCGTATAAATAGGTAATGTCATAAGCTTCTTCAATGATATCGACTAAACATGTCTTTTCATGGCGCCCGTCTTTTTGTTTCGTATACTCATTAATGACACGAAGTCCAATCCAGTGTGCACTTCCATCATCTCCGATATTTGGACCAAAACCTCCACACCGAAGAGAGAGGCCTTCCTTATTTCGACCATTTGCGATACTACCGGTTCCCGCTACAATGTTGATTCCAGGCTGACACCCGCATCCTGCTGCCCATCCCACAACGCCATCATTATCCACTTGATAGGGAATCTCTTGCATTACTTCTGCTAAGATATCATCAATGACTTCTTTATCTGCTTGACTTTCTCCATAACCTGGAACCCCAATAAAGACAAAGTTTAAATCTGTTGGTTGGATATCAATTTTGCTACAAGCTAGTTTAATATGAGATTCAAGACGATTTCTTAGTTCATCCGCCCCAATTTGATGAATATGTATCGTCTCACTTTCAAAATCCACTAAGACATCCATCTCTTGATTGGCAATCACATATCTTGTTTTTGTTCCACCACCATCAATCCCCATGTAATACATCAGTTACCCCTCCTATAAATCGTTTACAGAACTAGTATAAGAGAGAATGAATTTTTACTATATAGTTTTTCTTTTGATGAATATAGGATATTTTGTGATTATCCACAATTAAAAAAATCCAAAGATAGAAGATCATTTATCTCCTCTCTTTGGATAGTGGTAAGGATTTATGGAGGCAATCGTCATTAGTAAGTTAAAACCATCACATGCTCATGACCAAAGATTTGGCCATTAAATTCAAAACCAAAATTTTTATAAAGGTTAATTGCAACTTCACCGTCACGGTGAGCTCCAACGAAAATATTATGATGAGTCTTATCTTCTTTAATTCGTTCTATGACCTGCTCTAATGCTTGTGTTCCATATCCCATATTTTGATATTTTTCATCAATCATGAAACGGTAAATCCAATACTCATTATCATCCACATCAAGACAATACATCACAAATCCGACCATGATATCATGATGATAAATGGCAAGTGGGATGCATTCTGGTTGCACTTTAGACTGAGCGATGGAAATCGCATTTGAAGTAACGAAATCTTCTTGATCTTTAGAAACTGTTAATTCAATGCAATCCCAAAAATTATCTTTTGTTATCTCCTTCAATGTAATCATAAATATTCCCCCATAAAACGTAATCAGTTGTTAATTCATTATATGGCAGTATTAAAAATTTTATACAGTGAAGCGAATTAAGGCAAAATCTCTAAAAATATGATGGTTAAATGAACTATAAAAATCAATAAAATCCTATAAATAGTTCATTGATAGAAACAGGGGAGGAGAGTATGATAAGGGGGAAACTTGAACTTATAAAAATGTGGGGGATAATCATGGATAATGAATTGAAAATTGTAACATTTAATTTAAGAATTACAGTAGATGATGGACTTAATGTATGGGAAAATCGTGTTTCTCATGTGGTCCATAAAATTAAAAGTGAAGCTCCGGATCTGATTGGATTTCAAGAGTTAACTGAAATTAGTTTGAGGGATTTAAAACGACAGTTAACGGATTATGTTTTTGTTGGATGCGGTCGAGATGAGCAGATGAGTGGGGAAATGGTGATGATTGCTTACAATAAAAATAAACTTGATTTAATGAGTTTAGATATTTTTTGGTTTTCTGATACTCCCTATAAGCCAGGGAGTAAAAAAGAGATGATGATATTGGCAAGACCTTGCAATGTAGCCGTGTTTAAAAATCAACTCACAAATCAGATTTTCCGTGTATATAACACGCATTATGATCACATGCAATCAAGCATAAGAGTACAAAGTAGTGAGCAACTATTAAATGATTTACACTTACGTGAACAAAATATCTCGCTGCCAACCCTAATCATGGGAGATATGAACTCTGAACCACAAGATGAAGAAATTAAAGCTATCGTCAATAATGAGATAATCGAATTGAATGATTTGACTGATAAATTAGATTATACCTTCCATGACTATGGAAAAATAAAGATTAAAATTGACTATATCTTTGCGACTAAAAGTGTAAATGCCTCTAAAGCTGTTGCTTGGGCAGACTGTTTTGATGGTGTTTATTTGTCAGACCATTATCCAGTGATGGTGAGGGTAACATTTAAATAAAGATAATTTTAAGGGGGGGCTATAATGAAATAGCCCCTTTTAACGTCTAGAAATTAATGTTGAGAAGAAAAAAATCCCATGTACATTTTGTACATGGGATTTGGAAGATTAAGTGTAACACTTAGTTTTTTATGCTAATGCTAAATATTCATCGTATGTTGTTTGTTTGTCAACGATTGTTCCGTCTTCTTTGATGTCGATGATGCGGTTAGCGATTGTTTGAATAAATTGGTGGTCATGTGATGCGAATAAGACGTTGCTTGAGAAGTCTTTTAATCCATTATTAACCGCTGTGATTGATTCAAGGTCTAAGTGGTTTGTAGGTTGATCAAGCATTAATAAGTTAGCATTTGTTAACATCATGCGTGATAACATACAGCGTACTTTTTCTCCCCCTGATAATACTGAAGCTTTTTTAAGGGCTTCTTCACCAGAGAATAACATACGTCCTAAGAATCCGCGAACATAGCTTTCTGTTTGGTCATCAGAATATTGACGTAGCCAGTCAACTAATGATAAGTCAGATCCATTAAAGAATTCTGAGTTGTCTTTAGGGAAATAAGCTGTTTTGATTGTCACACCAAATTTGAATTTTCCACTGTCTGGTTCCATTTCACCGTTTAAGATTTTGAATAATGTTGTAACGGCAATTTCATCACCGATAAATGCAATTTTGTCATCTTTATTAACCATGAAGCTTACGTTATCTAAAACTTTAACTCCATCGATTGTTTTTGTTAATCCTTCAACGAATAAAATGTCATTCCCAACTTCACGTTCTGGTTTGAATCCAACGTATGGATAACGACGACTTGATGGTTCAAGGTCATCTAATGTAATCTTATCTAATAATTTTTTACGAGATGTCGCTTGTTTAGATTTAGAAGCATTAGCAGAGAAACGTGCAATGAATTCTTGTAATTCTTTGATTTGTTCTTCTTTTTTCTTATTTTGTTCTTTAGCCATACGATTTAATAATTGGCTTGATTCATACCAGAAATCATAGTTACCAACGAATAATTTGATTTTCCCAAAGTCAACGTCACAAATATGAGTACACACTTTATTTAAGAAGTGACGGTCATGGGATACAACGATAACTGTTCCCTCGAAGTTGATTAAGAATTCTTCTAACCAGTTAATTGATTGAATATCTAAGTGGTTGGTAGGCTCATCGAGTACTAAGATTCCAGGGTTTCCGAATAATGCTTGAGCTAATAATACTTTGACTTTTTCAGCCCCTGTTAATTCTTTCATTAATTTATCATGTAATTCTGTTGGAACACCTAAACCTTGTAATAAAGAGGCAGCATCTGATTCTGCTTCCCACCCGTTTAAGTCAGCAAATTCACCTTCAAGTTCAGCTGCTAAAATTCCATCTTCTTCAGAGAAATCTTCTTTCATATATAACGCATTTTTTTGTTGAGTAATTTCAAATAGGCGTTCATTACCACGAATTACTGTTTCTAAAACTGGTAATTCATCGTATTGATAATGATCCTGTTTTAAAACTGACATACGAATATCTTTTGGGTAACTTACATGACCTGTATTAGGTTCGATTTCACCCGCTAAAATTTTTAAAAACGTAGATTTTCCAGCTCCGTTTGCACCGATTACTCCGTAGCAATTTCCTGGAGTGAATTTTAAGTTAACTTCTTCAAATAATTTTTTATCACCATATCGTAAACCAACGTTTGATACTGTAAGCATGCTAAAACACCTCCGTGTAATTTATCTTGAAACATTATATCACATTTTTGATAGATGTCACATGTGATTAATAAGATACAATCCTTGATAGGAGCATTGTTTTGGAATTATTAAATGGTTAAGATTTTTGTTTTTATTTATGTTCTGATGAAAATAAATCAGGTAATTGGTCCATACTAAATAAGATTGTAGTTACGTTAAAAAAATAAAGAGAGAATAAGCACAGAATATTAGCTAGGAAACGATATCATTCGACGTGTTAGGTTGCAAAGGGGTTTAAAATAGTGTATAATTTATTGACACTTCGTAAACATGACACTATCGTAAGTGATGTTCGTCTGCTCATTTACGTTTTTTTTGTGTTTAAATAGAAAGGAAGCAAAGAATGACAGAAATTACATTTAAAGATCTTGCTTTATCACCATCAACATTAAAAGCAATTGAGGAGATCGGGTACGTTAAACCATCACCAATCCAAGCAGAAGCAATCCCAGTAGTATTAGCTGGAAAAGATATTATCGGACAAGCACAAACAGGAACAGGGAAAACGGCAGCATTTATGTTACCAATCCTTGAAAAAATTGATCCTAAAAATAAAAATGTTCAGGCATTAGTATTATGTCCAACTCGTGAGTTAGCGGTACAGGTTCATGAAGAATCTAAAAAATTCTCACGTAACAACCGTGATGTTCACATTTTATCAATTTATGGAGGACAATCATATGATCCTCAAATCCGCGCACTTAAAAAAGGTGTTCAAATCGTTGTCGGAACTCCAGGACGAGTTATGGACCACATGCGCCGCGGCACTTTAAAACTAGAAAACTTAAAAATGTTAGTTTTAGATGAAGCTGATGAAATGTTAAACATGGGATTCAAAGATGATATCGAAGAAATCTTAGAAAAAACACCTGAATCTCGTCAAACAGTTATGTTCTCAGCGACAATGGCTCGTGAAATCATGAACATTGCTAAAACTTATCAAAAAAATCCTGAAGTGGTTAAAGTCGTTTCAGAAGAATTATCAAACAAAAAAATCGATCAATACTACGTTGAAGTTAAACGCCAAGACCGTGTTCAAGCGATGATTCGTTGTATCGATATGATGGGATTAACTTCTTCTATCGTCTTCACTAATACTAAACGTGAAGTTGATGAATTAGTTTCTAAATTACAAGAAGAAGGTTACGTAACTGAAGGGTTACACGGAGACTTAAAACAAGCTCAACGTGACCGCGTTATGAACAGCTTCCGTCGTAAAAATGTTAATATCTTAGTTGCAACTGATATCGCTGCTCGTGGTATCGACGTAAGTAACGTTGAAGCAGTATTCAACTACGATATCCCATTAAATGAAGAAAACTATGTTCACCGTATCGGACGTACTGGTCGTGCGGGGATGACTGGATTATCAATTACGTTTGTATTCGGAAAAGATATGTTCCGTATCCGTCGTATTGAAGATTACACAAAAACAAAAATGTCTAAAATGCCAATTCCATCAGTAGAAGAAATTCAAGCGAAAAAATCTACTAATGTTATTGACGAAATCGTTGCTAATTTAGAAGGAAAAGATTTCTCTAAAGAAAACGAATTAATCGCTGCAATCTTAGAAAAAGGATTCACAATTGAACAAGTTGCGGCTGGTTTATTACAAATGAAAATTGGTCAAAGCACTAAGAAATATGCTCATATCGAAGAAGTTACAGCAGGTAATCCAAAAGCTAAAGGAATGCGTAAAAACGAAGTTCGTTTATTCGTAAACGTTGGTTCTAAGCAAAAAGTTAAGGCTAAAGACTTCGTTGGAATGTTAACTAAAAAGTCTGATATTCCTGCACGTGCAATCGGAGATATCGACGTTTATAAAAAATTCACATTCATTAATGTTGATAAAGCACACGCTAATAACATTATCCGTAAATTAAACTCAAAATTAATTAATGGTAAACCAATTCGTGCTGAAAAAACAGCTCCTGGTGCGGCAATGCCTAAAGATCGCTAATTAGTAGCGTTGATGTTATATAAAAAAAGCCTTCATAATCTTTATGGAGGCTTTTTCCTGTTTTTAAATTCTATGAAATAGTATTAACAAAATAACTAATTTTTTCCTATCGCTACAAGAGCTGTGGTGTTAAAATAAATATATTGTGCCAGATGTGAGAATTGGAAGGGAGATATTTTTACCGTGTCAACAAGACTAAAACCTAAATTATTATCTGTTATGAAAACTTATAATAAGGAGCAGTTTATTAAAGACGTAATAGCTGGATTAATTGTTGCTATTATTGCTTTACCACTCTCAATTGCATTAGCAATTTCTTCGGGGGTTTCACCTGAACAAGGGTTATATACTGCTATTATTGCTGGTTTTTTTATTTCTTTACTTGGAGGTAGTCGTGTCCAAATCGGGGGACCGAGTGCTACGTTCATGGTGGTGGTTTATGGAGTCGTAGCTACTCATGGAACTGAGGGGTTATTGATTACTACGATTTTAGCTGGAATTATATTGATTTTATTTGGACTCTGTAAATTAGGTAGTATGATTAAGTATATCCCGTATCCAATTACGGTAGGATTTACAAGTGGAATTGCAGTTACCATTTTTAGTTCACAGATTAAAGATTTCTTTGGAATGAATATCGGGACTGTGCCAACAGAATTTATTGAGAAATGGATTTATTATTTTGAGTCATTTGATAAAGCAAGGTTGTTACCATTTATTATAGGTTCGTTAGCTTTAGCTATTTTAATTATTTGGCCTAAAATTAATAAAAAGATTCCAGGGTCTTTAATTGCGATCGTTGTAACAACATTTCTGGTATCTGTCTTAAAGTTAGATGTGCAAACTATCGGAAGTCAGTATGCAAATTTATCTTCTTCATTTCCAATGCCATCAATTCCTCACTTTACATGGGCTAAGATTCAAGTTTTATTAGCACCGGCATTTACGATTGCATTTTTATGTTCGATGGAATCATTATTATCAGCTGTTGTATCGGATGGTATGATTGGGAGTAAACATCGATCAAATATGGAATTAGTAGCAGAAGGGATTGCTAATATTGCATCAGGATTATTTGGTGGAATGCCTGCAACGGGGGCAATCGCACGAACAGTTGCAAACATTAAAAATGGAGGACGTACTCCAATTGCTGGAATTATTCATGCGTTAACATTATTATTTATTTTATTAGTGTTAATGCCGTTAGTAAAGTTAATTCCATTAGCTACGTTAGCTGCAATTTTAATTATGGTTTCTTATAATATGAGTGAGTGGCGTATGTTTAAAAAATTATTGCATGCACCAAAAAGTGATGTCGCAGTTTTATTAACGACCTTCTTTTTAACAGTATTATTTGATTTAACACTTGCTATTAGTGTTGGGATGGTTTTATCATCATTCTTATTCTTAAAACGTATGACAGATGTAACGGATGTTTATGGATTAGATTTAATGGATGATCATGAAGACAGTGAATTGTTAGATGATGAATTAAAAGAGGTATTATCAGATGAAATTTTAGTTTATGAAATTAATGGCCCATTTTTCTTTGGAGCTGCTGATAAATTTTTAGATTCAATTCAGTCGTTACAGGGGCCATCTAAAGTATTAATTATAAGATTGCGAAATGTACCTGTTATTGATGCTACAGCTGTTCATGCATTAGATTTATTATATGATAATTGTGAACGTTCAAATACGGTTTTAGTCTTGTCTGAAGTCGCAGATCGACCATATCAAGTTATCAAACGTGTTGGTTTAGTCAAACACATCGGTCGCGCAAATGTTTGCCGCGGATTTGAAGATGCGATTACAAGAGCAAAACAACTGATTGCTTAGTAAAAAAAGGTCCCTCTCTTTGGGGGCCTTTTTATGTTAAGAAAAACTTAAGGAATATTGTCGTAATTTCTTAAGTTTTTAATGGTATTTTATAAAAGAAATATGTCTCAGTTCATCACAAAATAAAAAAGCTTCCTAGATGGAAGCTTTTTTTTATTACCTAGGAAAAGGTTAATCTTGATCATTCATAAAGAAATAACGGTCATGTTCAAAATGATTTTGAACATTCATTAATGTTTCTCCAAAACGTTGGAAATGAACAACTTCTCGTTCTCTTAAATAACTTAGTACCTGACGAACATCTTCGTCTGTAGCTAAATCAAGTAAATGTTCATAACTTGCTCTTGCTTTTTGTTCAGCCGCCATATCAGCTGTTAAATCTGCTACTGGATCAGCTTTAAGTGCGACATAACCTGCATTCCATGGAACGCCATTTGGATCAGCTAGGAAAATCCCTGTTCCTCGTCCTGCATAGCTAGTATCAAGACCAGCAGCTTTAATTTCCTCAATACTTGCACCATCTGTTAACTGATAAATTAAAGAGGCCACAATTTCAAGATGAGCTAATTCTTCGGTACCAATATCGGTTAAAGTTGCAATTGATTGTCCTGTTGGCATTGTATAACGTTGATGAAGATATTCCATTGAAGCAGTTAATTCTCCATCAGCACCTCCTAGGGCATCATAAATATCTTTAGCCATTTTTAAATCACGTTTTTTTATATCCACTGGAATTTGTAATCTTTTTTCATATACCCACATTTAATATGTCCCCCTTATTTATTTTTCCATGGCCATGGTTCATCTATCCAATTATACTTTCCTGTTAAATCACTGTGACCGAAATTAAGGAGTGGACCATATTCTTTTTCGTATTGATCTTTTAATGATTGATATTGAGCAGTAGCATTTTTGTAATCAGCTAGTGCTTTTTGATTGCCTGGATGTGTATCGAGAAAAAGTCTTAAATCTACTGCAACTAAACTGATTGCTTGGATGTTACGTAGTAGTTCGTTTTTATTCATAGCGGTTACCTCCTCTTACAGGAACTTTTCTAGGAGTGTAAGGCATGTATAAATCTGCAAAGGCAGTTCCTTGTTGAAGTGTATTAGTAGAATCATTTAAATTTTGATAAGATTGCATTTTAACACAACTAGTTGCGAGTGGAATATTATCGCAAGAGATGAGTGGTGATCCATCAGCACGACCATCTCGATAAGATTGTGTTTTAGTATACACAGGTTGATCGGTATCATCACCATAGTATTCTTTTTCTAGCAAGTATAAGTTATAGTCTTGCATAGTTGAACCTTTTGGTTGTTGTTGAACGCTATAAACCATATTACCGGTTAGTGGATATTTCTCAGTTGTCGTTTTGGTTGTTGTTATTTGATTACTTACAGGTTCTTGGTTTGTACATGGTTGCGCATAAGTTTCAACATAAGTTGTTTTTTTATGATGGGTAGTCGTAGATTGATTCTGTGCAACTGGAACTGATTGAGTCGTTTGTGTTGTTACAAGTTGATTAGTTGGCATTCCAACTTGGCTACTATAAATAGAAGCAGTACCGTATGCTGGATAACTAGCAAGAGGCATTGATTGTGTAGAAATCATTGCATTTTGATAGTTAGGTTGAGTCATATTTTGGTCGTAACTAAGGGTATTATCAACCATATTTGGTTGAGTCACAGCTTGTTGAACCGTAGCTTGGGGAGTCATCATAGGCTGTTGCATCATAGCAGGCTGAGACACAACTTGAGAAGTCATCATAGGTTGTTGCATCATAGCGGGTTGAGTCATAGCTTGAGAAGCTATCATAGGTTGTTGCATCATAGCAGGTTGGGTCATAGCTTGAGAAGTCATCATAGGTTGTTGCATCATAACAGGTTGGGCCATAGCTTGAGAAGCCATCATAGGCTGTACCATAGTAGGTTGTACCATAGGCTGAGAAGCCATCATAGGTTGATAAAATGGCATTGCAGCTACGTTAGAACCTCCACAGGCACGTGACTGATTAGAATTCGAATTATAAATCAACGGTTTGCACCTCCATATTAAACAGTAATTAAAACTAATAAAATCCTCCAAATTTATTAGAAATTCATTACTTATTGGCAACATCTTTGCCTAATTCTAGCATATGATAAAAGTTTAATATGGTGAGTGAGAGACGAATGAGTTTGAATAAAATTGTAATTTTAAATAATATTGCTAAATCGTTTTTATGTTTTTGGCACTGTTTTATCTAATTTGTTCCATTTTATTTTTAAGATAATAGCGATAATTATAAAGGCTATAAAATCGGAGATAGGGAAGGCATACCAGACTCCATTAATTCCTAATGGTGTAAATCTAGGAAGAATAAGAATTAATGGAATCAGAATAATGAATTGTCTGAGAATAGATAGGAATAAAGAGGGGATGGCCTGACCAAGAGATTGAAATAAAGTAGAGGTGACCATTTGAAGTCCGATGGTCCAAAAGAAAAATAATTGTAGTTTTAAAACAAATGATGCTTCTTGCATAATTGTAGTATCTTTTAGGAATAAACTAATCGTTGCAAAAGGAAATAGAATTCCAATGACAGAGGCTATAACTCCAATAACAGTTGTATAAATTAAGGATAATTTAACAACTTGTTTAATTCGGTCTGGTTGTTTTGCGCCATAGTTATAGCTAGCAATCGGTTGCATTCCTTGATTGATTCCCATGATAGGAAGAAAGAAAAAGGAGATAATGCGGTTAACAGTACCGAATGCTGTTAAAGAGGCTGTGCCACCATAGGTTCTAAGAGTTGCATTGGTAATGAGCGCAAATAATGAGCTTGCACCATTTCTTGCGAAAGCTGAAAATCCGACACTAATGATGGACTTGATAATTTCTAAATTGGGAATTAGGTATTTCTTTTCAAATTTGACGATACTTCGATGACTCAAAATATAAAATAGTGAAAAAGCTGTTGCAAGCATCTGTGCGATAATCGTTGCTAAAGCAGCACCTTTTATTCCAAGCTTAAAGATAAAAATAAAAAGAGGATCGAGTGCAATATTAACAAGAGCACCAATTAAGACTGTTACCATTGATATTTTAATATTTCCTTCTGCACGGAAAACGGCGCTTGAAATTAAGGCTAGAGCATTGAATGGAATAGCCCAAATAGACATGCGTAAGTAATCTTTAGCAAATGGAGCTAAATCTTGATTGACGCCGAAAAAATATAAAATTTTATCTGTAAAAAGAAAGGTTAAAATCATTAAGATAATGGAAATTATTAAGGTTAACACGTAGGAATTTGTTGTAATTTGATTTGCTCGGGATTCATTTTTTTCACCGAGACTTCGCGAAATAGCAGAAGCTGCTCCAATTGAAATCATCTGAGCAAAGGCTACATAAAGGGTTTGAATTGGATAAACAATTCCAACCCCACCGACAGCCAAAATTCCAACGCCCTTGCTAATGAATATTGTATCAACAATGTTATAGATACCACTGGCAAACATTCCTAAAAAAGCAGGAAGTGAAAAAGAAAAAAGAAGCTTTCCAACTTTCTCACTTCCTAAAAAATCACTTCTAGATGTCATTCTTTTCACCACGTTATAATTTAATCTTTTTAAAATAGTATATGTAAATTTAAAGAAAAATCACTTTACATAAATTGTTAATTATTGATTGTTAGAAGAGAATGAAATAAAAACGTTTAAAAAATTTTTATTTGGATATATTAAAAAATAGTTTTTTATAGAAAAAAACGTTTTAAAACGGATTTTTTTTTACATTTTTTGTTAATTAAAACCATCGTTTACCTAAATCTACCTAATTAATTCCTAAATATTACAATAATTTCTTGTATTAATTGGTAGTTTTTTATCCTATAATCATTTGAAGAAAAAAATATGTATATTTTGTGTATAAAGGAGTGGTACGGGATGGCGAGTCAATTATTTCTTCCGGCAATCGTTATTTTCTTGATTGCATATGGCCTTATTATTTCTGAAAAATTTAATAGAACAGTTATAGCTCTATTAGGAGCAGTTCTGATGTTAGTTTTTCATATCTTAACACAGGAAGAAGCATTAGGCTTTATTGATTTCAATACGGTCGGGCTCTTAATCGGTATGATGATTATTGTTAATATTTTAAAACGAACTGGAATTTTCCAATATGTTGCAATCAAAACAGCACAATTATCTAAAGGTAGTCCATGGAGAATTATGATTTATTTTGCGGTTATTACAGCTATTTCTTCTGCCTTGTTAGATAATGTAACAACTATTTTATTAATTGCACCGGTTACGTTTGTTATTACAGAAACGCTTGGACTTAATGCCATACCATTTTTATTAACCGAGGTATTTAGTGCCAATATCGGTGGATTAGCTACTTCAATTGGAGATCCAACAATCATTATGATTAGTGGAGCGACAGGGCTATCATTTACAGATGTCTTATTTAATTTAGGACCAGTTGTTCTTGTAATTTTTGCAACAGTCTTATTCATCTTAAAATTTGTATTTAGAAAACATTTTGTTATCAGTGATGAGAATAAAGCTAAAATTGCTGAATTCGATGTTTCTAAAACTATTACAAATCCTACGTTGCTAAAAAAAAGCGGGATTATTTTACTACTAACTATCGCAGGGTTTGCAACTCATCATGCACTTGGAATTGAGTCAGCAACTATTGCATTGTTTGGGGCTGGAGTCTTGTTATTAATTAGTAGAATTGATGTTGAAGAAGTTTTATTAGAAGTTGAATGGCCAACGATCTTCTTCTTCATGGGATTATTCGTCATGGTAGGAGCACTAGAAAAAGTAGGGGTACTTGAAGTTTTAGCCAGCGGATTGATTGAGTTAACAGGTGGAAATCTAATGATTACTGCATTACTTATTTTATGGGTTGCAGCTATTGCCTCTGCATTCTTAGATAATATTCCATTCGTTGCAACAATGATTCCTTTAATTATTAATATCGGAACAATGACTGGAATGAATATTGCACCGTTATGGTGGGCGTTAGCCTTAGGAGCTTGTCTAGGTGGTAATGGTAGTATCGTTGGAGCTTCATCAAATGTTATTGTTAGTGGAATGCTTCATAAGAAAGGATATAAATTATCGTTTGGGGATTTTTTAAAGATTGGATTCCCTATTATGATTATTTCTGTTATCATTTCTACTATTTATCTTCTAATCTTTTATGTATAATGTGATTAAATAATTTGATGATAAAGGAGATATATTATGGATAAATTTAATCCGGAATTTACAGGTGCAGGTATTTTTACGAACGCTAGTTATATGCGTATGCAAGCCAATCAACATGAAATGGTTTTACGTCAAATGGGTGGAGAAGTTTTACAACTCCCAAGTAGTTGCTGTTATGTAAGATTCCATATTGGTGATTTCCGCTTATCGTATGTTTACAACATTAACAAATCAAATCGTTACTTCTTAGAACGATTAAAACCATATCCCCTTCCTCTTAAAGAATACGAAAATGAAGAGGATGTTATTGAAACCATTAAAATTGATTTAGAGCAATTTAAAAATGCGGCAAAGAGTAAAAATATTGCCTCATTCATTAAAATCAATCAAGAGTTAAATAAAACCGCAAAGGCTTTTGAAGATTTGTTCTTGTATTACAATGTTGAAAAATTCCATGCAGAATCAATTTTAAATAAAATTCAAGAAATTGAAGATGAAATTAGAAAGACAGCAGAGGAATCGGATTTGATTTATGATAAATCGAATCCAAATTATTTAAGTCATGTCTTTCCTTCTAACGAAGAATAAAGAAAAAGCCATCATACGATGGCTTTTTTTATGGTAATTTTCGCAGGCGCTTTTTCACCTCTGATGCTAAATAGCAAAGAGCAATAATGTTAATGGTTGCAGTTAATCCAACACCGATATCAACTAGTGACCAAATAAGTCCTGCTGAAGCACAGGCAGAGATAATGATGACCACAATCACAATAATTCGTACGAGGAAGAGGACATGATTGGTTTTAAAGAGATATTTGACGTTAGATTCGCCATAAAAATATCCAGTTAAAATCGTACTAAAGGCGAAGAAGAAGATAGCAATTGCTAGAATAATTCCTCCAATTGGACCAAATAAACTTGTTAAAGCATATTGAGTCAGTTCAATCCCATTACTATAGTTATCAGCAACACTGATAGCATCTGTTACCATGATTAAAAAGGCTGTAATAGTACAAATGAATAAGGTTGTAACATAAACACCAAATGCTTGGATATAACCTTGTTCAATTGGAAACTCACTATCTGTTGTTGCAGCCGCGTGAGCACCCGATCCCATTCCCGCTTCATTTGAAAAAACCCCGCGTTTAATTCCTGTAATAATTGTAAACATTACGGTGCCCCCGATTAATGGAGAGGGTTGAAAGGCATCTTCGAGAATTGTAGTGAAGAATGTGGGAATATATGAAAGATGCGTCAGCATAACAAATATCCCAATTCCAATGTAAAATAGCGCCATAATAGGTACGATTTTTGAAGTCATTTTAGCTATGGATGCAGCCCCTCCAAATATAATGCATCCACTTAAAATGGCAAGAAAGATTCCTGTTATAAGCGGAGGGATAGATAATACATCATTAAATGAAGTCGCAATTGTATTAGCCTGAATTGCACTAAAACCAAAAGTATAAGTTAGAATAATAATAATAGCGTAAATGATAGCAAAAGATTTTTTATGTAAGCCATCTTCAATATAGTAGGCCGGTCCTCCAATATACATCTTTCCATCTTTTCGTTTATAAATTTGGGCAAGTGTACTTTCTGCAAACGAAGCGGCAGCTGTAATAAATGCGCTGACCCACATCCAAAAAACACTTCCCGGTCCTCCAATATAAATTCCGAGTGCAACCCCGGCCAAAGAACCTACCCCTACTCGTGCAGCGAGGGCCATAGTAAAGGATTGAAAAGATGAAACACCCTCACTAGTTGGTGTTTTTTTGGTTAAACATTTAATCATTTCCTTAAATCGAAATTGTGCCCCTCTATAATAAAAAGTAAAAATTAAGCTTACGATTAACAAAGTGGGAATTGCTAAGTAAGACCAAATAATGTGTTCTATTTCTTTTATCATATAAGTCCCCCATCTTTTTTTCCATCCTTGTTAACTATCTTATTTATCAACTTAAGAAATTATGTATTAAAAAAACGTAGGAATTCATAAGTAATTCCTACGTTTTAATGATTAAGCTTGTAGTTCTAATAATTTAGCAATGGTACGAACCATAACCCCAGTTCCACCTTTTGGTCCTAAGTCATGAGCTGCCTTTGTATCAGCAGTTCCTGCGATGTCTAAGTGAATCCATGGTGTTTCTTCAACGAATTCTTTTAAGAAAGCAGCCGCCATAATTGCTCCTGGTTTTCCAATTGGTGCATTATTTAAGTCGGCAACATCACTGGAACGTAATGCTTTTTGATCACGTGGATGAAGTGGCATTTGCCAAACGTATTCGTTTGTTAATTCTGCTGCTTTTAAGAATTGATTATAGAAGGTTTGGTTATTTGTGAAGGCACCTGTTGTATCCGTTCCTAAAGCTGCGATAATAGCTCCCGTTAAAGTGGCTAAATCGATAATTTTACTAGCTCCTAAATGTTTAGCAAATGTAATTCCATCTGCTAAGATTAAACGACCTTCAGCATCTGTATTGGTTACCTCAACTGTTTTTCCATTCATCGTTTTAATAACATCACCTGGTTTAATTGCATTACCGCTAATCATGTTATCTGTTGAAGGGATAACTAATAGTAAGTTAACGGGTAGGTTTAAGCGGACAGCTACTTGGAATGCTCCAAATGCTGAAGCAGCTCCCCCCATATCAGATTTCATATTTTCCATTCCAGCGCGTGGTTTTAAACAATATCCCCCTGTATCAAATGTTAAACCTTTACCGACTAAAGCTGTAATGTTTTCAAAACGAGGTGTTCCTTGATATTTAGCAACAATCATTTTTGGAGGTTCAACAGAACCTTGATTTACACCAAGAATTCCTCCCATTCCTAATTGCTCCATTTCTTCTTTTTCAACAATACGAACTTCAAGGTTATGTTCGTTTGCGAACGTTGCAACAGCATTTGCTAAATTAGTTGCTGTTAATTTATTTCCTGGTTCATTTAATAATTGACGAGCACTATTTGTTGCTTCTCCGTAGATAATACCGCGCTTTAAATCTGCTTCAATTGAACATTCACTATGAATGTAGAACTTGACTGGAGTTTTTACTTTTTCTTCTGTTTTATATGTTTCCATCTTATAAGTTGCAAGTGTAATAGCTTCACCACAAATCGTTGCTAACTCATTGATTGAGGTTTGTTTGCTATCAAATGTTTCAAGTAGGATTGTTACATCATCTTTTGCTATTTTTGCAACTTGTCCGATTACTTGGCGGCACTTCTCAGTATTAAAGTCTGTTGATTTTCCTAAACCAACGATATAAACTTTTTTGCTTTCAATTTGTCCAAGTGGATAAATTGGTGTAATCTCTTTGAAAGTAGTAGGAATTAATTTTTCTTCTAAAGAAGCAGATAAACGTTTATTTAACGCCTTATCTAATTGCAAGAATAATGGATGTGTCGTATCGCTAAATACACCAACTACTAAATTTGTTTTTTCATTTTTAAAATTTACTGTTGATTTAAATTGAATCATGTTTCTCACCCTTTCATTTGTCATTATTATAACATAGTTAAAAGTTTCCAGTTTGAAAAAAGCTTATATTTTATACTTTTTCTCATTTTTAGGATAGAATTTTTTTTTACTTTCATTCTAAATCTATTATATTTATTAAAAAATGACTCTCGTTATGAGAGCCATTTGATTCACTATTCAGATACAGGGACAACTGCTCCTTCGTAAGTATCAATAATGAATTGTTGAACTTCTTCAGAGTGTAACACTTTAACTAATGTTTGAATTGCTTCATTATTTTCATTTCCGCTCTTAACTGCAACGATGTTCACATATGGTGACTGTGATCCTTCCATTACGATAGCATCATTCATTGGATTCAATCCACCATCAAGCGCGTAGTTTGTATTAATTAAAACAGCATCACCTTCTTCAGCATTATAAACTTGAACTAATAATCCTGGATCGATATCTGTTTGGAATTTTAAGTTTTTAGGATTTTCAATGATATTTTCTACAGTTGCTTTGCTAACTTCAACAGAATCATCTAATTTGATTAAGCCTTCTGTTTGTAATAATCCTAGCATACGTCCGTGATCAGCAACTGAATTACTCATGATGATTGTTGCTCCTTCTGGCAATTCATCTAATGATGTATATTTTTTAGAATAAACTCCAATAGGTTCGATATGAATTCCACCCGCATTTACAAGGTTTGTTCCATGCTCAACATTGAATTCTTCTAAATAAGGAATGTGTTGGAAGTAGTTTGCATCTAATTCTCCATTTTCCACCGTTGTATTAGGTAAAACATAGTCTTGGAATACTGTAATATCAAGCTCGATTCCTTCTTCTAATAATAATGGAGCAGCAAACTCTAATATTTCAGCATGAGGGACCGCAGATGCTCCAATAGATAACTTTGTCGTTTCTGCAGGTTTTACTTCCTCAGTTTCTGGCGCTTCTGGTGTAGAAGTTTCTGGTTTTGTGTCATTTTGGCAACCAACTAATGTTAGGGCTGCAGCAAAGCTTAATAAACCTAAAGATAATTTTTTCATATTTAATTCTCCTCCTTGGATTTTGTTTTTATCGTGTTCCCCCACGATTCCTATATAAATCTCAATTTCGTGAAAAATTAAGGATTTATCTAATAGTTACTTAACGTCAGATTTCTTTTAACGTTTATCGATTTTTTTAGTAATAAAATCTCCGAGCATTTGGATGGTAAAGACAATAATTAAAATGATGACTGTCGCTACAAATACAACATCCATGCGATTACGCTGGAATCCATCAAGATAGGCCAAATTACCAAGCCCTCCTGCTCCGATTACACCGGCCATTGCTGTGTAACCAACAAGAGAAATCGTTGTGACAGTAATACCAGATACTAATGCAGGTAAGCTTTCAGGAATTAAAACTTTCCAAATAATTGTCCATATTGAAGCTCCCATTGCGACTGAAGCTTCGATAACTCCTTTATCGATTTCGCGAAGAGCGATTTCTACTAATCGACCATAGAATGGTGCTGCTCCAATAATTAGAGCAGGAAGTGCAGCATTCGGACCTAACATACTTCCGACTAACCATTTTGTGAATGGAAGTAACAAAATAATTAAGATAACGAATGGAATTGATCGGAATATATTGACGAAAGCAGATAAAATACGATTAATCCATTTATTTTCAAGTAACTGATTAGGTCCTGTTAAGAATAAGATTAATCCGATGATAAGACCTAATAAGAAAACACAAATACAAGCAATTAGTGACATATATAGTGTTTCAGTTGTGGCATCAAACATTTTATCAAAGCGTACATTCGGTAGTAATGATGAAATCATCGTGCCATCACCTCAATTTCTACTCCTGCCTCTTTTAAATAATTAAGTGCAGAATTAATATCATTTCCTGTTAGTTGAACGTAAAGTGATCCATAACCACCATCTTGTGTTTGAACAACTTTCCCGTGAATAATATTAATATCAACATCATATTGTCGAATAACGTTTGTGATAAATGGTTTTTCAGCATTTCCTTGGAAGTATTTTAATAAAACAATTTTTCCATCAGGGAATTGTTTTGATAGGGTATCTAACGTATTAAGTGATTCGTCTTCATTGACAACTTGCTTTACAAATCGTTTAGTAACGGAGTGACTTGGGGTTCTAAAGACAGTTAAGACATCACCTTGTTCGATGATACGACCATTTTCCATAATGGCAACATGGTGACAGATTTTTTGAATGACATGCATTTCATGTGTAATTAGAACGATAGTTAAATTGTATTTTCTATTAATTGTGACTAATAAGTCTAGGATTTCGTCTGTTGTTTGTGGATCGAGGGCTGATGTAGCCTCATCACACAGTAAAACTTTTGGGTTATTTGCCAACGCTCTAGCGATTCCGACACGTTGCTTTTGACCTCCACTTAATTGGGAAGGGTAGTTATTTTCTTTCCCGCTTAATCCAACTAATTGAATTAATTCTAGTACACGAGGTTTGATTTCATTTTTCTTAACGCCAGCAATTTCAAGAGAAAAGGCGATATTTTCATAAACAGTTCGAGACCAAAGTAGGTTAAAGTGTTGAAATACCATTCCGATTTGTTGACGTGCTAAGCGAAGTTCTTTAGCAGATACCTTAGTTAGATCTTTTCCGTCAATTGTAACGGTCCCGTCGGTTGGTCGTTCGAGTAAGTTTAACATTCTGATTAATGTACTTTTTCCAGCACCACTGTAGCCGATAATTCCGAAGATTTCTCCCTTTTTAATCTCTAGATTAACAGAATCAACTGCTGTTACTTGGCCGGATGAAGTTTGGAATACTTTTTTAACTTGATCAAGGATAATCATATTCTCTCCCCTTTCCTTAGATAAGTCATTTAACATTGATACAAAAAAACCTTCCTACTTAGATAAGTAGAAAGGTGGACTACATTTGCATGTAATGTCACACTTTCTCTCATCTGTCAGATAAAAATCTGCAGGAATTGGCACCGTATCATTAATTGATGGTTGCCGGGCATCACAGGGCCTGTCCCTCCGCCGCTCTTGATAAGAGTTTGTGTATCTGTATAAAATTTTAGTTTGTTGTGACTTAATACTTATTATAAGGCGTTTAGTTTAAAAGTCAATCTATTTTTTCCATTTTTTAACTTATACAGAAATACATATATATAAGGTAAGAAATTAAAAAATATTTTTTTGTTTAGCGTTCCTAATTTTTTATACAATATTTAATAATTCTAGATTAATTTTAAAATAGGTATATTAAATGAGGTAAATAGATAAGATGTAGGAGCAAGGAAGATTAGAGATGGGGGAGATTTTATTGAATGATTACATTATTGTTATTATTACAATGTCAGTAGCGTTGGCAATGGATGCTTTTGCTGTTTCAATAACACTCGGAATGGATGGAGCTACAAGTTCAATAAGACAGCGCTTGAAGGTAGCGACAAGCTTTGGATTTTTTCAAGGATTATTATTTATTTTAGGAATTATCTCGCTGACAATCGTAAGTGGAAATATTACAACTTATAATCAATATATTGCAGGTGTTATTTTAATCATTTTGGGGTCAAGAATGATTAAAGAAACATTTGAAGAAGAACCAGATAATTGTCCGTATCCGATTTGCCAACAAAAAAAGTGTAGTCAGGTTAAGTGTTTACGAACTGGAAAAACAAATAAAATCACGTTTAGATTATTAGTGATGTTTGGTATTGCGACAAGTATCGATGCGTTAGCTGCTGGAATTACGTATGGACTAATTTATGAGCAGATTATGTTAGCTGTCATTTGCATTTCAGGTGTTGCCTTTCTTTTATCTTATATGGGAGCAACCTTTGGTAGAAAATTAGGTCATATAATTGGAAATAAAGCTAATATATTTGGTGGAATATTAATTGTTATATTAGGAATAAAATCTATATTGTCCTAATATAAAACTTCTTTAGGATGTATCTTAAAGAAGTTTTTTTAGGTGGATAAAAATGTCACAATAAAATTTCAAAATATTAGAGCATATAAGTTGATTTTTTCCATTATCGGCAATATAATAGACAATGTAAAAGATATATACGTTATAACGTTTATGGGGATAGTTAAATGTTATGATGCTATGCAAACCCTTTACAAAATGAGGCTATCTGTTATAAAATCAAAGTGCAGTAACAGGTATTCGAAATTTCAGAGAGAGGTTCAAATTGGACCACAAGGAGGAATTATCATGGAAGCTTGGCAAGGCTTTAAAGGTGAAAACTGGAAAGAAAAAATTGATGTGCGTGACTTTATCAATCAAAACATTACTGTTTATGAGGGTGACGATTCATTCTTAGCAGGACCAACAGAAGCAACAACAAAATTATGGGATCAAGTAATGGAATTATCTAAAGCTGAACGTGAGGCTGGTGGAGTTCTTGATTTAGATACTAAAATCGTATCAACTATTACTTCTCATGAACCAGGATACTTAAATAAAGAGTTAGAAACAATCGTTGGTTTCCAAACTGATAAACCATTCAAACGTTCTTTACAACCATTTGGTGGAATTCGTATGGCTGAAAAAGCTGCTGAATCTTATGGATTCCATGTAGATCCAGAAGTATCTCACATTTTCACTGAATACCGTAAAACTCATAACCAAGGTGTATTCGATGCTTATACTCCAGAAATCCGTGCTGCTCGTAAATCAGGTGTTATCACAGGATTACCAGATGCTTATGGACGTGGACGTATTATCGGGGACTACCGTCGTGTAGCTTTATACGGAATCGACCGTTTAATGGCTGAAAAATTAAATGATCATAACAATACATCTCGTATCATGGACGAAGAAACTATTCGTTTACGTGAAGAGATTTCAGAACAATACCGTGCGTTAAAAGAATTAAAAGAAATGGCTGCGAAACATGGTTTCGATATTTCTAAACCAGCTACAACAGCTAAAGAAGCTATCCAATGGTTATACTTCGGATATTTAGCAGCAATCAAAGAACAAAACGGTGCTGCAATGTCTTTAGGACGTACTTCTACATTCTTAGATATCTATATTGAACGTGACTTACAAAATGGAGTAATCACAGAAGAACAAGCACAAGAGATGATGGACCACTTCGTAATGAAATTACGTTTAGTTAAATTCTCTCGTACTCCAGACTACAATGAATTATTCTCAGGAGATCCAACTTGGGTAACTGAATCAATCGCTGGTATGTCAACTGATGGATTCCCATTAGTAACTAAAAACTCATTCCGTGTATTACATACATTAGATAACTTAGGACCAGCTCCAGAACCAAACTTAACAGTATTATGGTCAACTAAATTACCACAAGGATTCAAAGAATACTGTGCAAAAATGTCAATCAAAACTTCAGCTATCCAATATGAAAATGATGACATCATGCGTCCAATCTATGGAGATGACTATGCTATCGCATGTTGCGTATCACCAATGAAAGTTGGTAAACAATTACAATTCTTCGGTGCTCGTGCAAACTTAGCAAAAGCATTATTATATGCAATCAACGGTGGTAAAGATGAAAAATCTAAAGCACAAGTTGGACCACATTGGGCTCCAATTACTGACGAAGTATTAGATTACGATAAAGTAATGGAACGTTATGATGAAGTAATGGAATGGTTAGCAGATTTATATGTTAATACATTAAATATCATCCACTACATGCATGACAAATATAGCTATGAGCGTATCGAAATGGCATTACATGATACAGATGCAGAACGCGTTTCAGCAACTGGTATTGCCGGATTATCAGTAGTAGCTGACTCATTATCAGCTATCAAATATGCTAAAGTTAAACCAGTTCGTGATGAATTTGGAATCGCAGTTGATTTCGAAGTTGAAGGAGATTTCCCTAAATACGGAAACAACGATGATCGCGTAGACCAAATTGCAATTGATGTTATGTCTTCATTCATGACAAAAGTACGTAAACATAAACCATACCGTGCTAAATTACAAACTCAATCAATCTTAACAATCACTTCAAACGTTGTTTACGGTAAGAAAACAGGAACAACTCCATGTGGTCGTAAAGCTGGTGAACCATTCGCTCCAGGTGCTAACCCAATGCACGGACGTGACTCTCACGGAGCTATCGCTTCAATGTCATCTGTAGCTAAATTACCATTCGAGTCTGCACAAGATGGTATTTCAAATACATTCTCATTAGTACCAAAATCATTAGGACGTACAGATGAAGAACGTAACAAAAACTTAGTAGCAATCATGGATGCTTATGTAAACAAAAAAGGACATCACTTAAATATCAATGTATTTAACCGTGATACTTTATTAGATGCTATGGAACATCCAGAGAAATATCCACAATTAACAATTCGTGTATCTGGGTATGCGGTAAACTTCATCAAGTTAACTCGTGCTCAACAATTAGACGTTATTAACCGTACAATGCATGAAAAAATGTAATTGGGAAGAATAGAAGATAAGGTGATTAGTATGAATGGATATGTACACTCAGTAGAATCTTTCGGAACAGTTGATGGTCCTGGACTTAGATTTATCGTCTTTGTCCAAGGATGCGGCTTACGATGTGCTTATTGTCACAACCCAGATTCATGGAAAATGAAAGAAGGGAAAGTAACGGAAGTTTCAGAAATTGTTGACGAATTAATTAAGTATAAAGAGTTTTTTGAGGCTTCAGGTGGAGGAATCACTGTAAGTGGTGGAGAACCTTTATTACAAATGCCATTTGTGACAGAATTATTTAAAGAGTGTAAAAAACATGGCATTCATACTAACATCGATACTTCAGGTGATTTACACTTCAATACTGAAGAACGTAAAGCACAACTTAAAGAATTATTATCAGTAACAGATATGCTAATGTTGGATATCAAAATGTTTGACGCACACAAACATAAACAGTTAACTGGTAAAGATAATGCACACATATTAGAATTTGGTCGACTTGTATCGGATGCTGGTATTCCAATGTGGATTCGCCGTGTTTTAGTACCAGGATTAACTGATGATGAAGAAGATCTTAAACAAACAGCCGAATATATTAAAACTCTGAAAACAGTTGAAAAAATCGAAGTTTTACCTTATCACAGCATGGGTGAGTATAAATGGACTCAAATGGGGTATGATTATCCATTAAAAGGACAAGAGGCTCCAAGTGATGAAGTTGTTAAACATGCTGAAGAAATTTTAGGTAAAGCAATCTAAATTCCTTCTACCGCTAATCCTTCCTTTTTGTAGGATTAGCGGTTTTTATATGTTAAAAAAGGTTCTATCTCATTATGAGATAGAACCTTTTAACTTTATAATGTTCAAATATTAATAGTTTTTAGCTTGTAATTCAAAGTGTGCTTGTGGATAAGTGCATACTGGGCAAGCTTTAGGTGCTTTTTTTCCATAGTGGATATGTCCACATTCTAAACAAACCCATGCTTGTTCTTCTTCACGCTCGAAAACTTTACCTTCTTCAAGATTTTTTAATAATTCTAGGTAGCGTTCTTCATGGTGTTTTTCAATTTTCCCAACCATTTCAAATAATACCGCGATACGATTTAATCCTTCTTCACGAGCAACTTCAGCGAAGCGAGCATACATATCTGTCCACTCACCATTTTCCCCAGCAGCAGCATCTTTTAAGTTAGTCATTGTATCAGCAACTTCTCCGTCATGAAGTAATTTATACCATAATTTTGCATGCTCCATTTCGTTGCGAGCAGTTTCAAGGAATACGTTAGCAATTTGCTCATATCCTTCTTCTTGAGCTTTAGCTGCATAATAAGTATATTTATTACGAGCCATTGATTCCCCAGCAAAAGCCGTCATTAAGTTTTGTTCAGTTTTAGTTCCTTTTAAGTTACTCATTTTTCTTCCTCCATAATGTAAATAAATGGTTACGAATTAAATTATAGCATTTTACTTGACAGTTGTTCAAGGAACTATAAATTTAATGATATTGTTTTTGAAAATTTAAAAGCTATATTCAAAGGAATATAGCTTGATTTATATAGTGGTTACTAATTACTGGACTCAACTTTTTTATTAGTAATTTTTTGCTTCTTGTTGGAAGTATGCTTGTGGATGCGCGCAAACTGGGCAAGCTTTAGGTGCTTTTTTACCATAGTGGATATGTCCGCAGTTTAGGCAAATCCAAGCTTCCTCTCCTTCGTGTTCAAATACTGTTCCTTCTTCGATATTTTGAAGTAGTTTTAAGTAACGTTCTTCGTGATGTTTTTCGATTGTTGCTACTTGTTCAAATAGGTAGGCAATACGAGTGAATCCTTCTTCACGAGCAACTTCGGCAAATTCAGCGTACATATGGGTCCATTCATCGTGTTCACCGGCAGCCGCTGCTTTTAAGTTTTCCATTGTATTTCCGATACCATCATTTAATAATTTATACCACATTTTTGCATGTTCTTTTTCGTTGTTAGCTGTTTCTAAAAAGATATTAGAGATTTGTTCATATCCTTCTTTTTTAGCTTGGGATGCGTAATAGGTATATTTATTACGAGCCATTGATTCCCCAGCAAAGGCTGTTAATAAGTTTGCTTCTGTTTTACTACCTTTTAAATTTGTCATTTGATAATCCCCCCGATAAGATAAGTTAAATCATCTTTACAAGCTTATCTTAGCATATAGAAACTATTTATCAAGGGTGATAGAAGCAACTTTTATATAAAATATCAGTAATAATTCTTAATATTTAAGCATAAGAAAAAGCAAGTATCATATACTGATAATTGCTTTTTAATATTTATTTGTTAAAGATAAATTTTTCAATAACTTGAGCAATTCCATTGTCATTATTTGATGCAGTTACGTAGTTAGCGGCTGCTTTTACCTCATCGACTGCATTCCCCATTGCAACCCCAAGTCCCGCAAATTCGATCATTGGAAGGTCATTGTATCCATCTCCACAAGCAATTAACTGGGATTTATCTAATCCTACGTGATCAAGTAATTTTTGTAAAGAATATGCCTTATTAATATTTTGAGGCATAATTTCTAAGAAGAATGGCATTGATCGCATAACACTTAGACGTTCTCCAAGACGTTCTTTAAATTTCATTTCAACTTCTGCTAGGTATTCGGGTTCGCCTGTACATAAACATTTAACTGAATTAAATGTGATTGCTTCTTTAAATCCTTTAACACGATTAAGAGGCATATTATTAATAGCTCCTTCTTTACGGATATATTGATCATCATCTTCTGTAATAATAGCTTCATCCTCATACGCCATAATATTTACATTCATTTCACGTGCTAAATCATATAATTCATGACAAATTTCAGGTGTTAATGATTTATCATAAATTAGTTCATCAGTTTGAACTGAAATGATGCGTCCCCCATTATAAGATAAGATGTATCCTGGATATTCATCTAATCTTAATTCTTTAGCAGCTTTAATCATTCCATAAGTTGGACGTCCAGAAGCTAAAACAATCATAACTCCATTTTCTTGTGCTTTGAATAAAGCTTGTTTAGTTTCTGGTAAAATTTCATTTTTAGATGACATTAACGTTCCATCTAAATCTAACACGATCATTTTATAACTCATAGTTTTCTCCTTAGTTGAATATTAAATTTATTAGATTTAAAAACTGATTTTTTTGAAGGGGTAATTCATTAATTAAATTTTTAGATGAATTGATATACTTGAAGCAAATGTCGTTTGCTCTTTGGATATGTTCACTATTTTTAATTTGCTCACATAATAAATCAAATTTACTTTTTTCCGTTTCAACATTAAGTGATAAAAGATCGTCTTTTAAAAGGGAATCCTCTAATGCAAAAATCGTTGGCAATGTAATAATACCATTTCTTAAGTCATAGCCAACAGGTTTGCCTATTTTCTTTGATGTACTTGTAAAATCAAGAATATCGTCTTTTAATTGATAAGCGATACCGATTTGACTCCCAATAGTAGAGAGTTGATTGATGATATTGGCATCTAATCCCGCTACTAGTCCACCAACAACTAAACTTAAAGAAATTAAAGCACCTGTTTTTTGATAGCTTTTATTGATGTAATCATCAAAACTTAAGTCAAAATTAAAGTGATTATGCTGTTGATTAAGCTCGCCTAAGCAAAGGTTATTCATAACAACCGCAATTTCTTGATGTAATTTTGGAATTTTAAATTCAGAAAAAAGCTCTAAACTTTTATTTAAAACAAAATTTCCAAGATGTACGCCGACCGTAAGTGAATATTGTTCATGCAGAGTGGTCACATTGTGTCTTGTTGTTGATTCATCGATGATATCATCGTGAATTAATGACGCAACATGCATTAACTCAATTGCAACTGCAGCTGTATAAATCTCTTGTTTATTGACATTCTCTTTTAAATCAGCTGCCAATAACACGAATAAAGGTCTAATTCTTTTACCACCGTTCATAATGATTTGAAGAAGATCGTTCATCATTTTAGGATCAGAAAAAAGTGTTGAATCCGAGCTCACAGCCTTAAGGAGTAGGTCATTAAAGTATTGCTCATCGTACCCAAATTTACATAATAAGCTCATCGTAAGGGACCTCCTCATTAAAGAATTTTATGATTTCAGATGTTAAAGAGGGGAGGCCTTGATTAATTGTGACTAATTCTATTTGTTTAAGCTTCTGTGCTAAATTATATTTTACGAGATGAAAAGCGTTAAGGGAGCAATAATGATAATAAAGGCTGTAGAAATAATCTCCCAATAAAATGAATCTTGAAATCTCCTGATGAGATAAAGTATTGTTAATTTGTTGATGACAATTAATGTATAAGCTTAATAAACCTATTGCCACTAATGTTGATTTATACTCCTTGAAAGTCTTTTTATTCGAAATAAAATATGTCTCAAGATTTGCTAATAAGTCTTCATTCACGGAGATAGTTAATGAAATATCTGGAGCAATTAAAGTTTTAATTTCTGATATAACCTGTTCGTTCATGCATATTTCTCCCTATTATTCAAAGTTTTAACATAATTATTATTTGAAATTAAGGGATAAATATACAGACGAAGATTACAGACTTTTAATAACCTCTTCTTTAAGTGCTGCTAACATTTCAGGCGTATAATTTTCCATATTGTTTGCATAAGAATTTGAAAAACCATCTGTTTCATCATAACGAGGAATTAAATGCACATGATAGTGGAATACCGTTTGTCCAGCTGCCACACCGTTATTATTAACAACATTTAATCCGTTACAATTGAATGTTGTTTTTAATGCATTTGCTAACTTTGGCACAATGCTAAAGACATGACTCATATCTTCTGCAGTCATTGAAAATACATCTTGAGCGTGTTTTTTAGGAATAACTAGAGTGTGACCCTTTGTTGATTGAGAAATATCTAAAAATGCTAATACAAATTCATCTTCATAAACGACATGTCCTGGAATTTCTTTATTAATGATTTTACAAAAAATACATTGGCTCATTGAGTAGCCCTCCTATCTTAACTTTCAATCTTCATGGTCTTAATTTTATCAAATAATTTGTAAACTTTAAAGTGCTAACATTATGTGCAATGTAGGGGTTAAAAAGACGGTATTTGTCGTGATATAATATAGAGGTTCAAAGTCGGGAGGTTTCAATATTGAATCGTAAAAATAATCGTGAGAATTTAGAGAAAATGATGTTAGTCGTCTTAATTGCGGCATTAGCGATTGTCCTAGGAATTGTTGAAGCAATGCTTCCTATTAAATTACCGATTCCAGGGATGAAACTAGGGTTAGCTAATATTATGATAGTAATTGGATTATATTATTTAGATGTTAAAGATATGTTGTTTGTTATTATATTAAAAACCGTATTAACGACCCTATTACTAGGGACATTCTCAATGTTTTTCTATGGCTTTGTGGGGGCAATTTTAAGTTATATTGCTATGATCACAGTCTTTAAATTAGGAAAAAATCAAGTAAGTTTAATAGGTGTTAGTATGATTGGTGGAGTCATGCACAATATTGGACAGATAATTGTAGCCATGATTTTAATTCAAACAAAAGCGATTGCGTATTATATGATGCTTTTATTACCACTAGGACTAGTGACTGGTGTTGCAGTTGGAATCGTTGCTAAATTGACAATGTCACGTTTAAATGAATTTGATTTATTCAAAAAAAACTATAAGTTAACAGCATAATAGTAGGAGAGATAGATGAAAAAATTATGGCTTGGGCGATATATCCCTACATCATCGAGTTATCATAATCTTGATCCACGAGCTAAAATCATCATTATGTTTTTAAATGTATTAATGATTATTATGATTTCATCGTGGACTCAATTGTTAATTGGTTTTTTATTTATGATCTGCTTTTTATTAATGAGTAATATTCCACTCAAATTTTATTTAAAACAGGCGATGTTTTTAAAGTACATGTATCTATTCTTTATTATCTTTTTCACCTTAACAGAAGGTAATCGTCTGTTATTTGAGTTTGGTTTTATTAAATTTTTTTCAGATGGATTTATTCAAGGTCTTTTCTATAGTAGTAAAATGATATTATTTGTATTAATGGGTGCTTTATTGACTTTTACAACAGCGCCAAATGAATTAGTTGCAGGTGCAAGACGATTATTTAATAGTGTTGCAGCTGAAAAATTTGCATTTATGACTAGTCTAGCCATTCGTTTAATTCCAATGATTTTAGATGAAGTCAAAGTTATTTATAGTGCTCAACAATCACGTGGGTTAGATTTTAGTGAACTACCATTTATGGAAAAACTAAATAAACTCATGTCTATCATTATTCCGGCAATTGCTAATACTATTAAACGTTTAACGATGATGATGGACGTCATGGATTGTCGAGGCTATATTGTGGGTGAGCACCGAACTTCTATTTATCAATTAACGTGGAAGAATAAAGATACAGTGATGGTTAGTTTGACTTGTATCGTATTAGCCGGTATAGTTCTTGTTTAAATAGCGGAACCTTGTAATAGGTTCCTTTATTTTTATAGTAAATGATATAAATTTTAAAAGATTAAGTAATGAGGTGAAGCCAGATGATTCTACATAATGATTGGCAGTTAGTGTTATCTAAAGAATTTGAACTGCCGTATATGAAACAATTATTTTCACAATTGAAAGAGGCTTATGAAACAACGACTGTTTATCCTCCTCGTGAAAAAGTTTTTTCCGCTTTTAATTTAACGCCTTATTCAGAAGTGAAGGTGGTCATTTTAGGTCAGGATCCTTATCATGGACCCCATCAAGCAAATGGATTGAGTTTTTCAGTTGAAAAAGGGACAGCATTCCCACCATCACTTCGAAATATTTTTACTGAACTAGTGGACGATATCGGATGCATTTATCCACAGAGTGGAGATTTAAGTCAATGGGCAAAGCAAGGAGTACTATTGCTAAATACAACGTTAACGGTAAAAGAGGGAGAACCAATGTCACACGTTGGCATGGGGTGGGAAACTTTTACAGATCAAGTTTTAAAAGAGTTAAATAAAAAGCAAACTCCAATTGTATTTATTTTATGGGGAAAACATGCAAGAAATAAAGCGAAGTTAATTGATCAATCACGTCACTTTGTGATTGAATCAGCACATCCCTCTCCTTTATCAGCTTACCGTGGTTTTTTTGGTAGTCATCCATTTTCACGTACAAATGAATTTTTGATTTCTCAAGGCTTAAAGCCTATTGATTGGACATTAAGATAAAAAAACAGCACAAATAGTTCTTAATTAGACTATTTGTGCTGTTTTTAATTAGTATTGTTGAGTTAAATCACCTTGAGTCATTTGTTGTTGCTGCTGTTGCTGTTTTAATTGTTGCAATTGTTGTTCTTGTTGTTGTTTTACATAATTGTAAACGGCCGCAAGGTCTGGATATTTTTCTAATAAATCAGGATCGACAATATTGAGTGTATTATCGATTGGATAGTAGTAGTTGATTTCTTCAGGGAATTCGATATAGTCTACGTATACCATTAATAAAATATATCGATGTCCTGTGTTTGGATCACTTAAAATAATGTGATCTTTTCCGGCTGCTTCAACTACCCCTGTGAAGCTTTTGTTCATTGCCGTTTGTCCAGCTTGGAAAGTCATATAAACAGTTGCCATTTTTCCACGATTTAATCGTAAAATATTTTCAATATAAGAGTTAATCCCTCTTGCTAAAGTGTTTCCAAATGGCACGATTGCTGGATTGTAAAGAGGAGGTTGTGGGACTTGGTTTGGTTCATCTGGTGTTTGTGGAGTAATAGGTGCTCCTGCAGGATATGGAGGAATCGTATTTTGATTTGTACCTCCAGGTGTTACAGATTGATATCGCCAATAAGAATCCATTGGATTTGGAACTGGACCATAAGGGTAAGAATAATAATAACTCATAATGTCTCTCCTTTCAGATTACTGCCTTAATCGTAACAATTTTCAGATTCTAGTGGAATATAGAAGCAGTGCTCTCCATATCGACCAGAATTCCATTGTCCCCAGAATTTAATAGGACAATCCTCTTGGAAAGGGTTGTAGAACCAAAGTGCTGTACTTGCAGGTTCGAACCGTTCTCCATTAATCACTCGACGAGCGAGTTGAATTTCATTTTCACGTGCGCGTTGATAAAAGTAACCATATTGTGTTGCTTCAAATCCACCAGGTGATTGAAATATCATTTGTTCAACCGAATTAATGTCTTTGAAGTCGAGACAATCTGCAAGAACACGGTTAACGCCAACGTTTCCAACGCATAGCATTCCCATATTTCCGTCACTCTCAGCTTCGGCACGCATGAGTCTAGCGAGTAGTTCCACATCTTTTTGTGTAGCTTTAATAACCGCCATGACCATCACCTCTCTGTAAATCATATGGTATCGGTTGCCAAAAAATGATAAAAAAAATAAAAAAAATAAAAGGTATTAACCTTTTATTTTTTTAGCAAAAGGAGTAAAATGAAAGTAGACATATAGAACATATATTAAAGGTGGTAAATTCGATGGATATCATGACAAGTTTAAAGAATCAAATTATCGGGAAAAATATTCGTATCGTATTCCCTGAAGGTAATGAACCACGCGTTGTTCAAGCAGCAAGCTTATTAGCACGCGAAAACATGTTAAAACCAATTTTAATTGGTTCAGCTGAAGAAGTTCAAGCAGCAGCAGGAACATATTCATTAGAAGGATGCGAAATTATCGATCCAAAACATTATGACAAATTAGATGAAATGGTTGCTGAATTAGTAGCAGTTCGTAAAGGAAAAGTAACTGAAGAACAAGCTCGTGAATTAGTATTAAATGTAAACTATTTTGGAACAATGTTAGTTCATATGGGATTAGCAGCAGGATTAGTATCAGGAGCAATTCATTCAACAGGAGATACAGTTCGCCCTGCATTACAAATTATCAAAACTAAACCAGGAATTTCAAAAACATTTGGATACTTCGCAATGTTACGTGGAGATGAGCGTTATATCTTTGGTGATTGCGCAATCAATCCAAATCCATCAAGCAGCGATTTAGCTGAATTTGCAATCGAGTCTGCACGTGTTGCACGTATGTTTGATATGGAGCCGAAAGTAGCATTATTAAGCTTCTCAACAAAAGGTTCTGCAAAAACAGAAGAAACTAAAAAAGTAACAGATGCAATGGAAATTTTAAATGGTATGGAACTTGATTTTGACTATGATGGAGAATTACAATTTGATGCCGCCTTCGTTCCATCAGTAGCTGCTACAAAAGTTAAAGATTCAAAAGTTGCAGGGCATGCTAACGTATTCGTATTCCCTGATTTAAATGCTGGAAATATTGGATACAAAATTGCGCAACGTTTAGGTGGATTTGAAGCAGTAGGGCCAATCTTAGCTGGATTAAATAAACCAGTAAATGATTTATCACGTGGATGTTCACCAGAAGATGTGTACAGCACTGCAATCATTACAGCTAACCAAACTTTATTATAATATTTAATATATAGGTCCAGATAAGTTTTTCATACTGGATAAATTCTTACTTTCTTTATTAGAGAAAGGTGACTTTTCGAGGATAGAGACCTAGGACTGAAAATTTCTATATATAAATAATAAGACCTCCTATATTATGAATAGGAGGTTTCTTCATGTCTGTTGAATTAGTGTTATAGTTGACACAATCTTTATTTTTTTATAAACTCTATAGAGATACACTTGAAGCATGAGAGGAAAAGGAAGGTGTAGCAATATGTTTAATTTAGATGATTTATTTGCAGAACCAAATGAGTTCCGCATTTGCGATAAATGTAAGGCAACAAATGTAAATGCATTATTACCACGGTTAAAAGCAATTGACCCAAAAGCAAAGATCTATACTGGATGTCAATCATATTGTGGCCCAGGTCGTGATCGAGCGTTTGTATTTGTTAATAATAAACCGATTTTAGCTACGAATGAAGATGAATTAATTGCAAAAGTTAAAGAATTTTTAGGAAAATAACAAAAAAGACGATAAATGATTATTTATCGTCTTTTTTGTTTGAATTAGAAAAGCTGTGGTCATGATTAGGATAGAAAGTTTATTTTTCTACCTGTTCATAATAATAGCCTCCATTTTTAACATGAATTGAAAATATTTTGTCTGCTAAAAGATCGGCAACATATTTTATGATTTCTTCATGAGTTTTAAATAAATCGGAAGCGTCTGTCTGAGAATGCATTATAAATGAGATGCGCGCCTTTAAAAAGGGGGATAGTTCAGAAAAGAGTTCTACTGTATTTAATGAACTAGGAGAAAAAGATTGTAGCGTATTATAAATTTCAAAAATGAGCATTTCAAATAAATAATGTTTTCTTAAAAAAGATTCTTGCCTCTGCATCAGTTGATTGTAGGTCTTTATACACATGAAATCACATCCTGATAAAAGCGTTATCAGAGATGATTATATCATATTTGAATGTCGAAACCTGTAAAAGCCTTGTATTTATCTTAATTATTGTCAAAGCTTTTGTTGTCTGGCTTTAAGTCGCTATATTATGTGGTATACTAATAATGTAAGAAATGAGTTTATTTACATTGATTAAAATGAAAAAAGTATTTAATTTAATATAGATGGTGATAGTGCAATGAAAATGTTAGAAGAGAAGGTTTTTAGAGACCCTGTATATGGATATGTTCATGTTTATGATAAGTTAATCTGGGATTTAATTCAAACAAAAGAGGTTCAACGCTTACGCCGCATTAAACAATTAGGTGGAACGTATATGGTTTTCCATACTGCAGAACATAGTCGTTTTTCACACTCTCTAGGTGTTTATGAAATGGCAAGACAAATGATTCGTGCTTTATTTCATCGTGAAATTGAGCTAGATGAAGAAGAACGTTTATTAATTTTGTCTGCTGCTCTACTGCATGATTTAGGACATGGACCTTTTTCGCATTCTTTTGAATCAGTGTTTGAAGTTCGACATGAGGTGTTTACTGAGCGTATTATTATGGAAAATACGGAAGTTAATGCAGTTCTTGAAAATTATCAGCCTGGATTTGCGAAAAAAGTTAGAGATGTTATTAATAAGACTTATCCAAATCCACTCGTTATCAATATCATTTCTAGTCAACTTGATGCAGACCGTTTAGATTATTTATTAAGAGATGCTTATTTTACTGGAGCACCTTATGGAGAGATTGATGTTGATCGTATTTTAAGAACAATGCGAGTGATTAATAATAAAATTGTCTATAAAGTTTCAGGAATGCATGCGATTGAAGATTATTTAATGAGTCGTTATCAAATGTATTGGCAAGTCTATTTACATTCAACAGGGCGTAGTTTTGATTTAATTATTCAAAATATGCTTCGTCGTGTTCGAGAATTAATTGAATCAGATTATGAATTTAAAAAACCAATTGATGATTTGAGAAATCTATTTTTACAAGCAGAACCATCGATTGAAACGTATTTAAAATTTGATGATTCAACTATTCAGTATTATGCTGCACAATTTACTGAAGAAGATGATGCTATTTTACGTGATTTCGCCGATCGTTTTATGAGTCGTCGATTATTTAAGGAAGTTCACTATATTCCAAGTGAGCAATCGCACGATAAATTAGAAAATATAAAAAATTATATGATTGAATTAGGAATTGACCCAAATTATTATTTACTAACTGACCATAGTATGAAGACGCCTTATGATTATTATGGACACAAAACAAATTGTTTACCAGATTGCATTGAATTACTGATGCGTGATGGTTCAATTCAAGAAATTTCAGAGGTATCAACGATTATTAAAGGAATTATTGCAGTTAAAGCAAAACAAGAACATAAAATCTATTTTCCATTAGATTTAATCGAAAAGTGTGAGAACTGTGATGCAAAGATTAAAATTCTTGAATTATTATATGAAAATGTTCGAGATGAAGGTAGACAGAGATAGAAGTAGAGGCTAAAATATGTTATTTAAAGAAGTAATTGTAGTAGAAGGGCGCGACGATACACGTCGATTAAAAGAGATTTTTCCCGATATAGAGACAATTGAGACAAATGGCTCAGCGATTGATAAACCTACTTTAGAACGCATTAAAATTTTAAATGAGACGCGAGGAGTTATCGTTTTTACTGATCCTGATTTTCCAGGAAATAAAATTAGACAGGCAGTCACTGAGGTTGTTCCTGAATGTAAACATGCTTATTTAAAAAAACAAGATGCAATCGCTAAAAATGGAAGTGGTGTTGGAGTAGAACACGCCTCTAATGAGGCAATCAAAGCAGCGCTTGAAAATTTATTAACTGCAAGTAAAACAATTGTAGAGGAAATTGAAATGCAGTTTTTAATTGAAAATCAACTCATTGGACATGCTAATAGTTCATCTCTTCGTGAGCACCTAAGTGATGTTTTAGGGATTGGATATGTTAATGGGAAACAACTGCAAAAACGTTTAATGATGTTTGGTATTTCGAAGGAACAAGTCATTGAAGCGTTATCTAAAAAGTAAGAGGAGTATTAAATTATGAGAGATATTGCAACAAAGTCTAATACAAAAGAAATTATTGAAAAACACGGTTTTACCTTTAAAAAAAGCTTTGGACAAAACTTTTTAACAGATACCAATATTTTAAATAAAATTGTGAATGCAGCCGATTTAAATGATGAGGTTGGGGTTATCGAAATTGGTCCTGGTATCGGAGCCTTGACAGAATTTATTGCGCGTAAAGCGAAAAAAGTAGTGGCTTATGAAATTGACCCACGATTAATTCCCATCTTAGCAGAAACATTGGCCCCTTATGATAACGTTAAAGTCATTCACCAAGATATTTTAAAGGCAGATGTTGCGTCAATGATTGAAGAAGAATTTAAAGACGTTAAACATATTGCCGTTGTAGCAAATTTACCATACTATATTACAACACCAATTTTAATGGGCTTAATTGAAAAGAAATTACCGATTGATTGGTATGTTACAATGATGCAAAAGGAAGTAGCAGAGCGTTTATCAGCGAATCCTGGTTCAAAAGATTACAATGCTTTATCAATTGCTGTTCAATATTATACGGAAGCTAAAATTGCTTTAAATGTACCGAAAACAGTCTTCATTCCAGCACCAAATGTAGATAGCTCAGTTGTTAAATTAACAAAGCGTGAGCAACCAGCGGTAGCCGTTGAAAATGAAGATTTCTTCTTAGAAATTGTTCATGCAGCATTTAAACAACGTCGTAAAACAATTCAAAATAACTTAAATCAACACTTTAATGACTTAGCGAAGGAAGATGTGACTAAGTTATTAGAAGAGGCGGGAATTGTACCTAGCCGCCGTGGTGAAACTTTAACGATTGAAGAGTTCGGACATTTATCAAACGTATTTTATAAACACATTCACTCACTATAAAAAAATGAGCATCAGACCATTTTTAGGTTTGATGCTCATTTTCTTTATAAAGATTAGGTTTTTGTACCCAAATCATGACTTAGACATATAATAATGTGAGGTGATGATATGAGTGACGTGGTGAAAGTTGGAGACATTGTGGGAAGACGTTCTTATAATTCAGATACCATGTTTAGGATTGAAGAAATTCATGGAGATATAGCCTATTTGAAGGGAATTTTCTTTCGACTAACTGCTGATGCTCCTATTAGTGATTTAGAGATTATTTCGCGAGAAGAGTATCAACGTGCTGAACAAATAGAATTTGATCAATACCGGACGATTTTACCCCCTGTTATGAGTCAAATGCGGAGCTATGATAATGGGGATTTTTATATCAGTGGTCGTATCTTACACATTGATGGAGATGAAGAATATTTACAAAAAAGTATAAAATTATATAAATATGCAAAAGTTTATGCCCAAGCCTTTGCAATACCGGAAAAAGAAATGGGAGTTCGAGTTCCCGAACTTGTTAAAAAATTAAGACCTAATATCGTTGTGATAACAGGCCATGATGCGTTAGAAGATAAAGAACATGAGGAAGACTTGAATTCTTATCGTAGTTCGAAATACTTTGTTGAAACAGTTAATGCTTTACGTGAAATTGAACCTTCTTTGGATTATCTAATCGTTATTGCAGGAGCTTGTCAATCACATTTTGAAGCATTAATCGGCTCAGGAGCAAATTTTGCTTCTTCACCAAAGCGAATTAATATTCATGCGTTAGACCCTGCTATTATTGCATCAACAGTAGCGTTAACTCCTTATGAAGAAGAAGTGGATTTAAGAGAGGCAATTGAAAAAACAATTGCTAAAATAGCAGGTATCGGGGGCTTGCAAACTAAAGGTACTCTCCGCTATGGGATTAGAAAAGTTTAAAAATATTTTATTTTATCATTCTTAATACATAATTTCAAGTCTTTAGCGCATAATAATATTGAAAAAATTTTCTTTTTATGGTATGCTTTATAATGGAAAGGGCGTGATGTTTTTGGCTAATAATATAGTGAATATTCGTCAAGAGTTAAGTGAACAAGTAGGTAAGGAAGTTAAATTAACTGCCTATGAAAGTCGTAACCGTGTGATTGAACACACAGGTGTTTTATCAAGTACGTATCCTTCTATTTTTGTAATTGATTTAGATAATGACCGCGATTCGGTTGATCGTGTTTCTTATAGCTATATTGATATTTTAACTGGATCGGTAGAATTAAAATTTAATTAATATTAAAAAAAAGTAGTCAACATAGTTTACTACTTTTTTTGTATAATAAAATAAATTCCTGTGATAAAATAAAGTCATAACGATTGGAGGAATGGCTATGGTGACAATTAAAGCTCCAGCAAAAATTAACTTAGCACTAGATACGCTTTATAAACGTGAAGATAACTATCATGAAGTTGAGATGGTTATGACAACTGTTGATTTAGCCGACTATATTACAGTCACTCCCCTTGAAAAAAATGAAATCAAAATCAAATCAAATGAATTCACAATGCCTTTAAATGAAAAGAATTTAGCTTATCAAGCAGCAAAGTTATTTAAAGAACATTTTAATATAGATAAAGGGGTTGAAATCTATATTAAAAAACGTATTCCTGTTGCTGCGGGATTAGCGGGTGGTAGTAGCAATGCTGCGGCAACCTTAAAAGCATTAAAAGAATTGTGGCAAGTAGATTGTACAATTGATGAGTTAGCAGAACTTGGGGCAAAACTTGGATCTGATGTGCCATTTTGTGTGTACGGCGGAACAGCTTTAGCGACAGGACGTGGAGAAAAAATTCAACAAATTCCATCACCACCAAAATGTTGGGTTATTTTAATTAAACCACGTATTGGGGTTTCAACAAAAGAAGTTTATGAAGCATTAGATGCTAAAAATGTTGAGCATTTAGATATTGAGGGAATGTTAGAGTGCATCAATGAAAAAGATTATCAAGGAATTTGCACAAGACTTGGAAACTCATTGGAATCTGTAACATTTGAACGTTATCCAGTTGTTGCGGAAATTAAGAATAAATTGGTTCAATTTGGGGCTGATGCTGTTTTAATGAGTGGAAGTGGACCAACAGTGTTTGCATTAGTGCGTAAAGAATATAAATTAAGACGTATTATAAATAGTATTAATGGATGTTTCCGTGAACATGAGGTTCATGCTGTTAGATTAATTGGATAGTGATAAAAATTCAAAAAAAGACATTTTATGTAAAATAAAATGTCTTTTTTTCGTTAAGGACACGTTTTTTAAGATGTTTAATGTTACAATAAAAGGGTATTTGTAGGCAAAAGATATGGATTTTGATGAACGATGCCATTAAATTGTATAAAACTGTAAAAAATGACGTAGAACACAAAAAGAACATAAAAGTGCTTACAATACATGGTATAGTTATCTCGGAGAAAGTAATGACGATTAGGAGGATGAGAGAAATGAATATTACGGATGTAAGAATTCGCAAAGTAGAAACAGACAACAGAATGAAAGCTATCGCATCAATTACTTTAGACGATTGTTTCGTCATTCATGATTTACGAGTGATCCAAGGGGATGAACACTTGTTTGTGGCGATGCCAAGTCGTAAAACATCAACGGGGGAATTTAAGGATATTGCACATCCAATCAACCACGAAACACGTCAAGAATTAGAGCAATTCGTTATTAAAGCTTATGAAGCTACAGAATAATTTCTGTATAAGTGAAAATTAGGGGAGTTTTATTAAGCAAGATACTACTCAATAATTTATTATTGATGAATATTTATATAATTAAACTTCACGAAAAAGCATCAAAAAGCCCATAAATCTTAACATAGATTTATGGGCTTTTGTCGTCAGTTGGATATAAATTAAAACACGCACAAAACACGAAATATGTTATACTAGGAGTATTGAAAATAAATCATTGGAGGGATCATTTTATGAATAAATATGCGGTTGTTTTAGCAGCAGGAAAAGGGACGCGTATGAAGTCGAGTTTACATAAAGTTTTACATCCTGTATTAGGAAAATCAATGGTCGATCATGCAGTTACTAATTTACAAAAAATTGGTGTTGAAAAAATTGTTACCGTTATTGGTTATGAAGCAGATTCAGTACGTGCTGAATTAAAAGATCGTGTTGAGTATGCGATGCAAACTGAACAATTAGGAACAGGTCATGCTGTAATGATGACAAAAGATCAACTAGAAGGATTAGAAGGTGTAACAATTGTAACGTATGGGGACGTTCCATTGTTAACGGAACAAACGATTGCTAACTTATTTGATTATCATCAACAACAAGAAGCAGCTATTACTATTTTAACTGCTAAAGCTGAAGATCCAACAGGATATGGACGTATTATTCGTGATGAAGCAGGAAATGTTTTACGAATTGTTGAGCAAAAAGATGCAAATGCAGAGGAGTTATTAGTTCAAGAAATTAATACTGGTGTTTGCTGTTATGATAATAAAGTATTATTTGAAGCTTTAACTAAAATTACAAATAATAACTCTCAAGGTGAGTATTATTTAACGGATTTAGTTGGAATTATTCGTGACATGGGATTAAAAGTTGTTGCTTATGTAAATGAAGATTTTGAAGAAACGTTAGGTGTAAATGATCGTGTTCAATTAGCGTATGCAGAAAAAGTACTTCGTAAACGAATCAATGAACAACATATGCGTAACGGTGTTTCAATTATTGATCCAGAAGCGACTTATATTGGCACTGATGTTGTGATTGGACAAGATGTTGTGATTTATCCAGGAACAATTATCTCTGGAAATACAGTAATTGGTGCTAATACAGTAATCGGTGCAAATTCACAAATTATTAATTCAAAAATTGGGGAAAATACAACTGTGAATGCTTCTGTTATTTCAGATTCTGTTATCGGTGATCATACAACAGTAGGACCATTTGCTCACATTCGTATGCATGCTGAGATTGGTAATCAAGCACGTATCGGTAATTTCGTAGAAATTAAGAAATCTGTGTTTAAAGATGGAGCAAAATCGGCACACTTAAGTTATATTGGTGATGCAGAACTTGGTGAGAATGTCAATATGGGTTGCGGATCAATTACTGTAAACTATGATGGTAAAAACAAACATAAAACAGTGATTGGTGCAAATACAATGGTTGGATGTAACGTAAACTTAGTAGCACCTGTTACGATTGAACCAAATGCTTATTTAGCAGCTGGATCAACAATTAATCAGGATGTACCTGCAGATGGATTTGCAATTGCTCGTCCAAAACAAGTAACAAAAGAAGGTTACGCTAACAAAATTCGTCAGAAACTGTAATAAATTTCGTTTTTTTACCAATAAGGCATGAAACATCCGTCGAAATAATTGAAAAAAAACGATAAATTGTGTAAAATACTGTCTGAAGTGTGTTTATTCTAGGAGGTTAAATCATCATGGCAGAAATTAATCGTAAGAAGTTTAAAATTTTTAGTTTGAATGCTAATCGTGAGTTAGCACAAGAAATTGCAGACCGCATCGGTGTTCCATTATCAGACTGTACTTCAAATCGCTTCGCTGATGGAGAGGTTCAAGTCAATATTAATGAAACTGTTCGTGGGCATCATTGTTTTGTTGTTCAGCCAACACATGCGCCTGTTAACGAGAATTTAATGGAACTTTTAGTAATGATTGATGCGTTAAAACGTGCGTCAGCAAAAACTATCAACGTTATCATGCCTTATTACGGATATTCACGACAAGACCGTAAAGCTAAAGCTCGTCAACCAATTACAGCAAAATTAGTTGCTAACTTAATTGAGGCAGCTGGTGCAACTCGCGTTATGACGATGGACTTACATGCAACTCAAATTCAAGGATTCTTCGATATCCCAATTGATGATTTCCGTGCAATGCCAATCATTGCGAAGTATTTTATTGATAAAAAATTAGAAGATATTGTAGTTGTATCACCAGACCATGGTGGAGCAACTCGTGCTCGTACATTAGCTGAATATTTAAATGCACCAATCGCTATCATTGATAAACGTCGTCCAAAACCAAACGTAGCGGAAGTAATGGGCTTAATTGGTGAAGTAGATGGAAAACATGCTATCATCATTGATGACATGATCGATACTGCTGGAACAATCCAAATTGCAGCAAATGCTTTAAAAGAACGTGGAGCGTTATCTGTTTACGCAGCATGTACACACCCAATTCTGTCAGGGCCAGCTGTTGAGCGTATTGAAAACTCAGCTATCAAAGAATTAGTGACGACAAATACTATTAATCTGCCAAAAGAAAAACAAAGTCCTAAAATCACTCAATTATCAGTGGGTGAATTATTAGCCGAAGGTATTTTACATATCTTAAACGATGAGCCGGTATCAGACTTATTCGTTTATAACCGTGATTTATACAATTTCTAGTATTAAAGTAAAAAAGACAGTGTGTGAGCACTGTCTTTTTTATTTTTGAAAAAAGATATATTTTTCTTATAAAGGTTCAAACTATAGGAAGCTTTGATGTTTTATTTGAAATAATTGTAATATATTGAAAGTGATTGAAATACTAGGAAGAAATATTGGTAAATCATATGCGATTACTGTAAAATAGATATGTTATTTAAACTTTAGAGGTGAAGAAAATGAAATTGTTTGTAGGTCTCGGAAATCCGGGTTCAAAATACGAAAGAACGCGTCATAATGCTGGTTTTATGGTAATTGATGCATTAAGTAAAGAGTGGAATATTGAGTTAACTGATGAGAAAAAATTCAAAGGTCAGATTGGACGAGGAGTTGTAAAAGGTGAAAAGGTTATTTTATTAAAACCAACGACTTTTATGAACTTATCTGGAGAATCGGTACGTGCCGTCATGGATTTTTATGATATTGATATCGAAGATTTAGTGGTTATTTATGATGATTTAGATTTACCCCATGGAAAAATCCGCTTACGTTTAAAAGGTAGTGCAGGTGGTCATAACGGAATTAAATCGTTAATTGCTCACGTTAAAACTCAGGAGTTTAAACGTATTCGTGTAGGAATCGATCGCCATCCTAAAATTCCTGTTGTAGATTACGTGCTTGGCAAATTTACTGAAGATGAGTTAGCTCTTGTGAATCAAGCAATCGATTTAGCAGTTGGGGCTTGTACATTAGCATTAACTGATTCATTTAATAAGGTAATGACTGAATACAGTAAGTAATAGTGTTATTGATGGGAAAGTGGGTGTTAAAAATGAATGTTATGAATGATTACTTGTTAAAGTCAAACGAATTAGATTCGCTGATGAAGACACTTGAAGGGGAACAAAGAAATATTTTATTAAGTGGTGTAACATCATCATTTTATGGTCCGTTGTTACAAATGATTTATGAAAAACAACAACGTCCTGTTGTTATTTTAATGCAAAATTTATATCATGCTCAACGATTATATGATCAGTTATCAAATTTGATGGACGAGGGTTCAGTCCGTCTTTTTCCTATGGATGAATTTATTACAGCCGAGATGTTAGCTTCAAGTTCTGAACTTAGAATAGAACGTATGAATACGTTAGCTTCTATTCTTGAGAATGAAGTGAAGATTGTGATTACCCATGTAGCGGGAGCCACGCGCTTTTTAACGCCAAAATCAATATTTGAACAAGCAGAAATTATTCTAGAGTGTGGTCATGAATATGAATTAGATAAATTAAAGCGTAAATTAGTTGAGCTTGGTTATAATTCAGTACGTGCTGTTGAGAGGATGGGAGAGTTCAGTGTTCGTGGCGGAATCATAGATATTTTCCCGATGACTGAGGAAAATCCAATTCGTATTGAATTCTTTGATGATGAAGTGGATTCTATTCGTTATTTTTCAACTGAAACACAGCGTTCAATTCATCAAATTCAAAAAATTTCGATTCCGCCAACATATGAATTGGTATACTCAGATAAACAAGTAGAGGTATTTGAAGCACAGATTAAATCTCGTTTAAGTAAAACATTAAAATTATTAGATATTGAGACGCAAGATCAATTGCGTGAGAAGGTATTTAATGATATTGAGAATATTAAAAATCATAATAATCTCGAAATCATGCACAAATACATTTCATTACTTTATGAAAATCCAGATACCTTATTGTCGTATTTTACGAATCCATTGGTGATTTATATTGATTATAACCGCATTATTGAGAACCAAAATCATATGAATGAAGATGCACTTTCTTGGCAAGAAGGCGCAATTATTAATGGTAAAACAGTTGTTGATTTAAATTTATATCGCCCGATTACAGAAATTGAAGCTTCAACACAGTTATATCTACTTGAGCATACAAGCCAATTACAAGATGTTAAATTGACGGATACAGTCAAGATTTTAACAAAGAGTGTTTCAGAGTTTCATGGACAGTTGGAGTTTTTTGCTAAAGAGTGTAAACGATTAAAAGAGAATAAGAGTACTGTGTTTATTGCGGTATCAAGTGTAGAGAGTCGTAATAAATTGGCTAATTATCTAGAGGAATCAGGAATTATGGTTGCTATTCCAACTCAGCCTGATGAGGTTAGGGAAGGATCGATTCATATTATTTATGAGCCTCTTCCTCTTGGATTTGAATTGATTGACTCTAATATTGTCGTTTATACCGATTATGAAATTAATACTAAGCGTAAAAAGCAACCAACTTATAAAAGTTCATTTAAAGAAGGCAAGAAAATTAAAGATTTTAATGAACTTAAAATCGGTGATTATGTGGTTCATGTTCAACACGGAATCGGACAATATATTGGAATCGAGACGCTTGAAAGTAATGGAGCTAGAAAAGATTTCTTAATGATTGCTTATCGTGGAGATGATAAATTATACGTTCCTATCGATAAAATTCAGATGGTTCAAAAATATGTTGGTTCTGAAGGAGCAAAACCAAAGATTAATAAACTGGGAACATCTGAATGGGAAAAAACGAAAGCTAAAGTTAAGAAAACAGTAAAAGATATTGCAGACAAATTGATTAAAATTTATGCCCAACGTGAGCATTTACCAGGATATGCTTTTTCAAAAGATACTATCGAACAACATGCATTTGAAAATGCATTTCCTTATGTTGAAACAGAAGATCAATTAAAGGCTGTTACTGAAATTAAAGAAGATATGGAGCAACCTCATCCAATGGATAGATTATTAATTGGAGATGTTGGATATGGAAAAACTGAGGTAGCTATGCGTGCTGCATTTAAAGCCGTTATGGATGGGAAACAAGTTGCGTATTTAGCACCAACTACTATTTTAACAAAACAACACTATGAGTCATTTGTTTCTAGATTTAAGGAGTTTCCGGTTAAAATTGGTCTATTAAACCGCTATGTCTCACTAAAAGAACAACAAGAATTGCTAACAAATATAAAAAGTGGTAAAATAGATATCGTTGTCGGAACTCATCGATTATTATCGAAAGATGTAAAATTCAAAGATTTAGGTCTTTTAATTATTGATGAGGAACAACGATTTGGAGTTGAACATAAAGAGAAAATCAAAGAGTTTAAAACTGAAGTTGACGTCTTAACGCTTACTGCAACGCCGATTCCAAGGACATTACAAATGTCGATGATTGGAATTAGAAGTTTATCGCTTATTGAAACCCCACCAATGAATCGCTATCCAGTGCAAACTTATGTACTTGAAGAACATGATGGGGTGATTCGTGATGCAATCGAACGTGAATTAGCTAGGGATGGACAAGTTTTTTATTTATATAACAGGGTTTCAGATATAGAAAAGCGTGCGGCACGAATTAAAAAATTAGTTCCGGATGCAATTGTTGAATATGCTCATGGCCAAATGAGTAAAGAGCAACTCGAACAAACGATGGCTGATTTTGAGGATAAAAAATTCAACGTTCTAGTCTGTACAACAATTATCGAAACAGGGATTGATATACCAAATGCTAATACTCTGATCATATCAGACTCTTATCGACTGGGGTTATCGCAACTTTATCAGTTACGAGGACGAGTGGGCCGAAGCGATCGTATTGCATATGCCTATTGCATGTATCCAAAGAATAAAGTATTAACAGAAAATGCTGAAAAAAGGTTACAAACCATTAAGGAATTTACTGAACTTGGTTCAGGATTTAAAATTGCAATGCGAGATTTAGCAATACGAGGTGCTGGAGATATGCTAGGAGCACAACAATATGGATTCATTGATACAGTTGGGTTAGATTTATACACTCAATTGTTAAGTGAAGCAGTTGTGCACGCAAGAGAAGGTAGCAACTTTGAAGTCGCTTCTTTTGAAATGCCAAAATTAGAATTTGACTTTCCAACGAAAGTTGACGCTTACATACCAGACTTTTACATTAGTGATGAATCAACTAAGATTGAGATTTATCAAAAAATTAAAAATATTAAAACCCAAACTGAATATGATGACATCATCGATGAGTTAATTGATCGCTTTGGTGATTTCCCAGATGATGTGAAATATTTAATTGATTTAACGTTTTTAAAAAATTTAACTGAACCTTATCTTGTGAAAACAAAATCGACTAAAAATACGATAGAATTCATATTAAAGGAAGAAATTACACAAGATATTGATGGACAGAAATTATTTGAGGCTGTTCATCAAATTGGTTCTATGATTCGTTTAGCGTATAAAGAGAATAAAATAAATATTATTTTTGATTTACCAGCTGTAAAAAGACTTCAATGGTTTGAATACGCTTTGCAACTATTTACAAATTTCGAAAGATTCAAAAAAGATGTAAAAAAGGTATAATTTATTAAAAAAAATAAAAACTAATGTTAGATAATTTGAAAGTGAGGTTTTGAGAAAGATGAAAGCAACAGGAGTTGTTCGTCGTATTGACGACTTAGGTCGTGTCGTAATCCCAAAAGAAATCCGTAGAACTATGCGTATTCGCGAAGGGGATTCATTAGAAATTTTCGTTAATCAATCAGGTGAAGTAGTATTAAAAAAATACTCTCCAATTGCTGATATTTCAGCTTTTGCACAACAATATGCAGATGCTATGCAAGCATCAACTAAAAAAGGTATTTTAATTGTAGATCGTGAAGATATTATTGCGGCTGCAGGGGACATCAAAAAACAATACTTAAATCGTCGTGTTAGCCGTCCATTAAGTGATATGATTGAAAATCGTACTTCTAAAATTGCTGAAGGTAAAGAAGTATTAGAAATCGTTGATGGTGAAACAACTGAACGTTCATTTGTTATGATTCCAATCATTTCTAATGGAGATAGCTTAGGAGCTGTTATCTTAGTTGGAACTGAAGAAGATGAATTAGTTAATGAACTAGACATCAATAGCGTTAAAATTGCTACAGCATTCTTAGGTAAATACCTAGAAGGTTAATAGGTTAGGGACTTATCCACAATCATGGATAAGTTCCTTTTTTTATACTAATAACTTTTCAATTTCAATTGATGTCAGACAAAAAAACTTAATTTGAGATAAGATTTTCTTACTTGGAAAAATTTTAATGCTATCCTGGCGAAGGAACATATAATGAATTTTCTGTGTAAAACTTATCCACAATTGAAGAATACAAGATTCATAAAAAAAGAGAACCATCTTTTTTGAAGGTTCTCTTTTTTTATGTTATTTTTGATAGTTTGGAGCTTCTTGAGTAATTTCAACATCGTGTGGATGAGATTCACGTAATCCTGCTCCTGTAATACGAACAAATTTACCATTTGTTTTTAAATCTTCAATCGTTGCTGTTCCGCAATATCCCATTCCGGCACGTAATCCACCACATAATTGGTAAACGACATCTTCAAGTTTTCCCTTGAATGGAACGCGAGCTTCAATTCCTTCTGGAACTAATTTTTTAGCCTCTTGTTGTTTTCCGCCTTGGAAGTAACGATCACTTGAACCGCGTTTCATAGCAGCTAAAGAGCCCATTCCTACATATGTTTTATAACGACGACCGTTATATAAAATCTCTTCACCTGGTGCTTCTTCACATCCTGCGAATAAACCACCAAACATTGCACAGTCAGCTCCTGCTGCAATAGCTTTTACAAAGTCACCACTTAATTTTAAACCACCATCAGCGATAACCGGAACACCAACTGTTTTACAGTATTCGTATACTTCGTTAACAGCTGTAATTTGAGGAACACCAACTCCAGCAACAACGCGAGTTGTACAGATAGAACCAGGTCCAATACCAACTTTAACGGCATCAGCACCCGCATCAATTAAATCTTTTGCGGCTTCTGGAGTTACGATATTTCCACCGATTACTTGTAACTGTGGATAAGTTTCCTTGATTTTACGCACTGTTTCAATAACACCAACTGAATGACCATGAGCAGAGTCCACTGTAATAACATCTACACCCGCATCAACTAAAGCAGCTACGCGATCTAATGTATCAGCTCCAACCCCAACAGCGGCACCACAACGTAAACGTCCTTGAGAATCTTTACAACTATTTGGGTAAGACATTGTTTTATCAATATCTTTGATGGTTACTAATCCGCATAAGATACCCGCATCGTTAATGATTGGTAATTTTTCGATACGATGTTGCATTAATATTTGTTTAGCTTCATCAAGTGTTGTACCAACTGGAGCAGTAATTAAAGCATCGCGTCCTGTCATAACTTCTGATACTTTAACTGTTTGGTCTTCACGGTATTTCATATCACGATTAGTAATAATACCAGTTAAGATTCCATTCTCATTAACAACTGGGAATCCAGAAACTTTATAATGTTTACACTTTTCATTAGCTTCGGCGATTGTAATGTCAGCAGATAATGTTACAGGATCTGAAATCATTCCATTTTGATATAATTTAACGCGACGAACTTCTTCTGCTTGTTCTTCAATTGACATATTTTTATGGATAAATCCAACTCCACCTTGGTGAGCAAGAGCAATTGCTAAACGTGATTCAGTTACTGTATCCATTGCTGAAGAAATAATTGGGATATTTAACTCGATTTCACGTGTTAGTTTTGTTTTTAAAGAAACGTCTTTAGGTAATACTTCACTACGCTGAGGGATTAATAAAACATCATCGAATGTTAATCCTTGATATACTACTTTACCATTTAATGTGCTCATGGTGGGGCCTCCTTATGTTATAATCATGTTCATGTCCTCAAAGAGCTATTTAATGAATAGCCCGTTTTTTAGTTGTAAACATGATAGCATATACTCAAACACTGTGCAATAGAAAATAATTTTTCAAAATTAATAGTTTTATAAAAAATGATTCAAAAAGTGTTCTTCAATTTGGTTAACGATAATAACCTATTAAAGGGGATCTAAAAATGAAAAATGTTTATTTCGTTTTCATATGAAAAATTTGCTAAACGATATTGATATTTATTTTTTATTAGTTTATAATGCAATTGTAAATAAGTTGTAGAATTTGTAGGGGGTTGGAGAAAATGGAGCGAATTCAAATGACAAAACAGATGAATCAATTTACACCAATCGTATGCCTACAATTAAAAATAGTGTATCGAAAAAGTTAAACGTATGGGTTAAGTGTTTTTACTAACGCATATGTTTTTTTTTACAATTAATTTGATACCTACAGTAAATCACATAAAAATCACAGCATTCATATATCATCGATAATATGGTTCGAAAGTTTCTACCCCTTACCGTAAATACAGGGACTATGAAGGTTGTCTAATAATAAAGTGTATCGCAAAGTCATATGTTAGTGAAAGCAAAAATAGTCTCGATGAAGGCTTTATTTAACTTACCTAATATAATTCTTTAGAGTTACATTTAACTATTAGCACCTTTAGTTAAGTCCTAAAGGTGCTTTTTTATTTCTACAAATAAAAAAGTAGCTAAAAAGATTCTTTTGCTTTATTAAAGTAAAGAATATAGATATGTCATTGTACAGAAGTTTCTAAACTTTGAAAAACTTCTGCGTGTCCTAGCAGTTAAGAATAGATTATTTTGGATAATTGCTAAGTGATAAATGCATTGTAGTTAATCTTCGTATTGAAAAGATTTAGATACTGAGTCGGATTAAAACTATTAAAAACATATCTATTTCTAGATAGATGAAATATCTTGGTTAGCTATTAAAACAAAGAGGAGTGGATTTTAAATGAAAAATGATTTACAAATTGCAAAAGAAATTGAATTAAAACCAATTATTGAGATTGCTAAACAATTAGGGATTGAAGATGAAGTTGAATGTTATGGAAAATATAAGGCGAAAATTGACTTAAGTGTCATGAATCAAAATAAAAAAGACGGAAAATTAGTCCTAGTAACAGCTATTAGCCCAACTAAAGCCGGAGAAGGAAAAACAACGATGACAGTAGGTCTTGGGCAAGGTTTTTACCATATTGATAAGAAATCTGTTATCGCCTTACGTGAACCATCACTTGGACCAGTTATGGGACTTAAAGGTGGAGCAACTGGTGGAGGGTACTCACAAGTATTACCGATGGAAGATTTAAATCTTCACTTTACAGGAGATATTCACGCTATTACAACAGCAAACAATGCTATTTGTGCATTACTAGATAATCATATGTATCAAGGTAACGAATGTAATATTGATCCAACTAAAATTGTATTCAAACGCTGTTTAGACTTAAACGATCGTACATTACGTGATATCACGATTGGACAAGGTTCAAAAGTTAATGGAATTGAACGTAAAGATGGATTTAACATTACAGTTGCTTCTGAAATTATGGCAATCCTTTGTTTAGCTACAAGCTTAGAGGATTTAAAAGCTCGTATAGGAAATATCATCGTCGCTTATACTCCGGATGATCACCCAGTTCACGTTAAAGATTTAAAAATTGAAGGTGCAATTGCCATGTTATTAAAAGATGCAATTAAACCGAATCTAGTTCAAACATGCGAGCATACACCAGCTATCGTTCATGGAGGACCATTCGCAAATATTGCTCATGGATGTAACTCTATTATTGCAACTAAAACTGCTTTAAAACTTGGAGACTATGTGATTACTGAGGCCGGATTTGGAGCTGACTTAGGAGCAGAAAAATTCTTAGATATTAAATGTCGTGAAGGAAAACTTACACCAGACTGTGTTGTTATCGTCGCAACAATTCGTGCATTAAAAATGCATGGTGGCGTTGAATATGAAGATTTAAAAGAAGAAAACGTTGAAGCCTTATCAAAAGGAATCGAAAACTTAGCTAAACATATTGATTCAATCACGCAATTTAATTTGCCATACATCGTAGCAGTTAACCAATTCACGCATGATACAGAGGCAGAACTTGAATTCTTAACATCTTGGTGTGAACAAAATAATCATCCATGCGAAATCGCAAATGTTTGGTTAAATGGAGGAGCTGGTGCTAAGCAATTAGCAACTCGAGTTGTCTCACTAATTGAAGAAAACAATCAAACATTTAATCAAATTTATGAGCGTAACCAAACATTAGAGGAGAAAATCTTAACAATCGCTCAAAAAATTTATGGGGCACGCGGAGTAAACTATACAGACGAAGCAAAAGCGCAATTAGAAACAATAAAAAAATTAGGATACGAAGATTACTTAGTATGTATGGCTAAAACACCAGTTTCATTAAGTGATGATCCAAAAGTTCTTGGACGTCCAACTGATTTTGACATTACAATTCGTGAAGTTCGTATCTCAGCAGGAGCTGGATTCATTGTTTGCTTAACAGGTAACGTCTTAACAATGCCAGGATTACCGAAAGAACCAGCTGCTTTAAAAATGGATGTAACACCAGAGGGTGAATGTATCGGGTTATTCTAAAAGCATATATATAAGGATAGAAAAAATAAAATAGGGAGGATTTTTGATGGAGAGAATATACGAAATCTCACCCAAACCATTGGTTGGAATTATCATGGGAAGTAAATCAGATTTCGAAACAATGCAAGAAGCGATGAAAGTTTTAGAGCAATTAGAAATCTCTTATGAAGCTAGTGTCGTTTCAGCGCATCGAACACCAGATAAAATGTTTGAATATGCAGAGGCTGCACGTAATAGGGGAATTAAAGTAATCATTGCAGGAGCAGGAGGTGCTGCGCACCTTCCTGGAATGGTTGCTGCTAAAACAACACTTCCGGTTATTGGAGTACCGGTTCAATCAAGAGCTTTAAATGGACTCGATTCGTTACTATCTATTGTTCAAATGCCAGGAGGAATTCCGGTAGCTACAGTAGCTATTGGAAAAGCTGGAGCCAAAAATGCAGGATTATTAGCAGCTTCCATGTTAAGCACATCATATCAAGAAATTGCAGTTCATTTAGAAAATTATCGTAAAGAGATGACGGATTCAGTACTGGGAGATTGCGATTTAAATGAGTAAGTTAATATTACCCCCATCAACGATTGGAATTATCGGTGGAGGACAACTTGGAAGAATGATGGCAATTGCTGCTAAACAAATGGGATATAAAATTGCCGTTTTAGAACCAGTAGCAAATGGACCACTTGCCCAAGTTGCTGATATCGAAATTAATGCAACTTATGATGATGAATTAGCATTGTTATCCTTATTTAAACAAAGTGACGTCATTACCTATGAGTTTGAAAATGTCTCAAGTGAGATGATTAAGCAACTAGAATCTAAAGGGTATCTCCCCCAAGGAAATCGACCAATTGCGATTACTCAACATCGCTTTTTAGAAAAAATCGCCATTAATGATTGTGGATTTAAAACAGCACCATTCATGAAAGTCGAAAGTGAAGCGGAGTTAAGATATGCCATTAAGCAATTAGGGTACCCAGCTATTTTGAAAACGACGTGTGGTGGATATGATGGCAAAGGACAATGGATGCTAAAAACTGATGAAGATATCTTAGAAGTTATTCCTATTGTCGAAGGAACAGAATGTATCCTCGAAGGATTTGTTCCTTTTGAAAAAGAAATCTCAGTCATCGTAACAAGAGGCACAAATGGTGATGTCGAGACATTCCCGGTAGCGGAGAATATTCATCAAAATCATATCTTACACTTAAGTATCGTACCAGCTGATATTAGTTCAGAGCTTATGATAAAGGCGGAAGAAATAGCAAGAACTTTAATTGAACGTTTAGATTTTGTTGGAACACTTGCGATTGAGATGTTTGTTATAGGTGATGACATTATTATTAATGAATTAGCACCACGTCCTCATAATTCAGGACACTATACAATTGATGCTTGCAACATTTCGCAATTTGAACAACATATTCGAGCAGTATGTGGCTTACCACTAATTAAGCCAACCCTAATAGAGCCAGCTATCATGGTCAACTTGCTAGGCCAACATGTTGACTATGCCTTAAAAATGTGGACAACACCTGAATTTCATCAGGCAAAAGTTCACCTTTATGGAAAAGAAGAATTACGAGCAAATCGTAAAGTTGGACATATGACATTTACAAGTAAGAAGAGAGAAGATTTACATAAAACTGTGGAACTGTTTTTAGAAAACTTTCCAAAGTAAAAAGGGTGAGGATGAGGAAAATGAGTCAGTATCGTATTTTTGTGGAGAAGAAGGATATCTATGCAACAGAAGCTAAAAGTTTACGGCATGATTTGAATGAAAATTTACATTTAAACCTAACTAATACTCGTGTCATTAATATATATGATTTATTTAACGTTAATGAAACGGAACTTGAAACAGCGAAGCAAAATGTTTTATCTGAAATTGTAACAGATATGACGAGTGACTCAATTGAGTTAAGTGATAAAACCTATTTTGCAGTAGAATATTTACCCGGGCAATATGATCAACGTGCCGACTCAGCAATTCAATGTATTCAACTTTTAACAGGAAATGATGAGGTTCGTGTTAAGAGTGGAAAAGTGATTATTTTGGATGGAGTACAGTCAAAAGAAGAATTAGCTAAAATTAAAAACTACTATATCAATCCGATTGAAATGCGTGAAAAAGATTTAACAGCACCACTTCAATTAGATGAATCAATAGAAATTGAAGATGTCAAAACATATGAAGGATTCGTTGACTATAAAGAGGAAGCGTTAGCGGCATTCTTAAAGACACACGGGATGGCCATGTCCCTAGCAGACATCAAATTAATTCAAGATTACTTCTTAAAGGAAGAAAAACGAAATCCAACAGAAACAGAGTTAAAAGTATTAGATACTTACTGGTCAGATCACTGCCGTCACACAACGTTTGAAACATTAATTGAAAATGTAACATTCGAAAGTGGACGATTCCATGAAATTTTACAACAAACTTTCAATGAATACTGCGCAATGCGAGAGCGTGTTCACCATAATAAAAAGCCAATGACATTAATGGATATGGCAACTATTGCAATGAAAGAACAACGCAAATTAGGATTATTAAATGATTTAGAAGTGTCAGACGAAATTAATGCTTGTAGTGTTTATATAGATGTCGATGTTGATGGGGTTAACGAACCATGGTTATTAATGTTTAAAAACGAAACACACAATCATCCAACAGAAATTGAACCATTTGGTGGGGCTTCAACATGTATTGGTGGAGCAATTCGTGATCCACTATCTGGACGTTCATATGTTTACCAAGCGATGCGTATTAGTGGTGGAGCAAATGTTTTAGAATCTATCGAAGATACGATGGAAGGTAAACTTCCTCAAAAAATTATTTCAAAACGTTCAGCAGATGGAAATAGCTCTTACGGAAATCAAATTGGATTACCAACAAGCTTTGTTCGTGAAGTTTATCATGAAGGATACAAAGCAAAGCACATGGAAGTCGGAGCAGTAGTCGGAGCAGTTAAAGCAAGTGATGTTCGCCGTGAAAAACCAGCTCCTGGAGACATCATCATTCTACTTGGTGGGCGTACAGGAAGAGATGGAATTGGTGGGGCAACAGGATCATCCAAAGCTCATAATGAAACATCAATTCAAACAGCTTCATCAGAAGTTCAAAAAGGAAATGCTCCGACTGAAAGAAAAATTCAGCGTTTATTTAGAAATGGAGAAGTAACGCGCTTAATCAAAAAATGTAATGATTTCGGAGCAGGAGGCGTAGCTGTTGCCATTGGGGAACTTGCTGATGGATTAAACATCGACTTAAATGCTGTTCCAGTCAAATACAATGGATTAAATGGAACAGAACTTGCAATTTCAGAATCGCAAGAGCGTATGGCAGTCTTGGTGGCTTCTAAAGATGTAGACACTTTTATTAACTTTGCACATCATGAAAACTTAGAATCAACCGTTGTTGCAGAAGTGACAAATACCAATCGTTTAGTGATGAATTGGAATGGTCGTCCAATCGTCAACTTATCACGTACTTTCTTAGATACAAATGGTGCGCGTCAAACAACAAACGTTACAATTAAAACAGATTTAGAATCTAATCCATTCCAAAGTAAAATACAAGGAAACACAATTAAAGATAAATTCCTAAATAATTTAAAACAACCAAATGTTGCATCACAGCAAGGAATGGTTGAAATGTTTGACTCAACCATTGGGGGAACGACTGTTTTAATGCCTTATGGAGGAAAATATCAATTAACTGAGACGGAAGGATCAGTTCATAAAATTCCACTACGTCATGGTGTGACAAATACAGTTAGTATGTTAACTTATGGATATAATCCAAAAATTACATCCTGGTCACCATTCCATGGAGCAGCTTATGCAGTAGTTGAATCAATGGCAAGAATCATTGCCTTAGGTGGAAGATGGCAAGGAATTCGTTTCTCATTTCAAGAATACTTTCGTCGTTTAGGACAAGACCCACAAAACTGGGGACAACCGTTTGCAGCGCTACTCGGGTCAATTTACGTTCAAAAAGGGTTTAATTTACCTGCAATCGGTGGAAAAGATAGTATGAGTGGATCATTTGAAGAATTACATGTTCCACCGACATTCATTTCATTTGCAGTTCAAACAGAAAAAGCAAACAAAGTTTTATCACCAGAATTCAAGGCACCGGAAAACTATATTTATTTAATTAAACATGAACCAACTAAAGATTTAATGCCAAATATTGAACAGTTAAAAACTAACTTTGACTATATTTATGACATGGTTACAGTCGGATGTATTAAATCAGCTTTCTCGGTTAAACAGGGAGGGATTGCTGAAGCATTAGCAAAAATGAGTTTCGGGAATAAAATTGGTGCAACCATTAAAACAGGTTATGATGTATTCGACTTAGAACTGGGATCGATTATCGTAGAGTCTGATCGACCATTATTATTTGATCATGCGCACTTACTTGGAAAAACAACATCGGAACCTTTAATCGTCATCAATCAAGAGGCCATCACGATTGAAGAAAGCTTAGAAGCATGGCAAGGAACATTTGGCAATTTATATCCAGTTGCCGCTGAAGCTGAAAAAATAGAGGTTCCAATCATTGACTATAAAAATACCATCATTAAAACATCATCAATAAAATCAACACCACAAGTATTCTTGCCAGTATTCCCAGGAACAAACTGCGAATATGATAGTGCAAGAGCCTTCGAACAAGCTGGGGCAAAATCAATCATTGATGTATTTTGTAATCAAAATCATCAAGATATTGAAGCTTCAATTGAACGTATGGTTAAACACATTAATGAATCTCAAATGTTAATGCTATCTGGAGGATTCAGTGCTGGAGATGAGCCAGATGGATCAGGAAAATTTATTACATCAGTTTTAATGAATGAACAGGTACGTGAAAGTATTGAAGGATTATTAGAGCGTGATGGATTAATCTTAGGTATTTGTAATGGATTCCAAGCATTAATTAAATCAGGATTATTACCATATGGACAGTTTGGAATGGTAACTGAAGACTCACCAACTCTAGTTAAAAACAATACGAACCGACATATGTCAAAAATTATACAAACACGTATTGCCTCAAACAAATCACCTTGGTTATCGGGGGCAAACGTTGGAGATATTCACAATATCGCAATTTCGCATGGAGAAGGGAAATTTGTAGCGAATGATGCTGTGATTAAAAAATTAATCAAAAATGGTCAAGTCGCGACTCAATACGTAGACGTAACTGGAAAACCAACAATGGATGGAATCTACAATCCTAATGGATCAATCGCTGCCATTGAAGGAATTACAAGTCCAGATGGACGCATTCTTGGAAAAATGGGGCACTCAGAGCGCATCGGAAGTCAAATTTTCAAAAATGTCCCAGGTAATTACGATCAATTACTGTTCCAAAGCGGAGTAAAATACTTTAAATAAAACGTTGAGTCTCGCAATTAACACGCGTAGGAAGTGAATAAAGTCTGAATTATCGGGAGACAGAAGAGGCTTTAGAACTTTACGAGCGTATTGCGAGAAGAAACTAGATTCAAAAGTTCTATATATAAACTGAAATGTAATCAATCGTTTTATCATCAGGCTTAGTATTTAAACCCTTTTGATACTAAGGTATAACTATAGAACCGCTAAATGTTTAAAAATCCACAAAACTTAGAGGTTCTTATATATCTAATGAGAAAGCACAGCGTCACCCTAACAAGTAAAAAGATAAAAGAGAGACTATACAAAGAGAGAAAAACGGAGGATAAGGCCATGAACCCAACTCGAGTAATGTTATATGAAGGAAAAGCAAAGCAAATTTTTAAAACGGACGATGATCACAAAGTTATTATTCATTATAAAGACGATGCAACAGCATTTAATGGGGTAAAAAAATCAAGCATCGCAAACAAAGGTATTTTAAACAATGCGATTACAACAATCATTTTTGAAATGTTAGAAAAACGTGGAGTGAAAACCCATTTCATTGAAAAATTAAATGATCGTGATCAATTATGTCATAAAGTTGAAATTGTTCCTTTAGAAATTATCGTGCGCAACATTATTGCAGGAAGTATGGCAAAACGTTTAGGAATCGAAGAAGGGACAATTCCATCGAACGTGGTTTATGAATTATGTTATAAAAATGATGCTTATGGGGATCCGTTGATTAATGAAGATCACGCGGTAGCATTAGATTTAGCGACTTATGAAGAGTTAGCAAAAATTAAAGAAATGACATTAGAAATCAACAAAGCATTGATTGAATTCTTCGACGCACAAGACATTCGCTTAATTGATTTCAAAATTGAATTTGGACGTACAAAAAATGGGGAAATTGTGTTAGCCGATGAAATCTCACCAGATACATGCCGTTTATGGGATAAAAAAACAAACGAAAAGTTAGATAAAGATCGTTTCCGTCGCGACTTAGGAAATGTTGAAGAAGCCTATATTGAAATCTTAAATCGCGTAAGTCGCTAAGGTGAATAATATGGCAGAATTAGATTTATTTTTCGAAAATAAAATGAATGAAGAGTGTGGAGTCTTTGGAATCTTCAATCATGAAAATGCAGCTGAATTAACTTATTACGGATTACATGCTCTTCAACATCGTGGTCAAGAAGGCGCTGGAATCGTTACGAGTGATGGCAAAATGCTTCATCAACATAAAGGAGAAGGACTTGTTCGAAATGTTTTTACTCAACAAGATATCGATCGTCTAAAGGGAATCCATGCGATTGGACACGTTCGTTATTCAACAGCAGGCGGAGGCGGAATTATGAACGTTCAACCTTTCCTATTCCGCTCTCAATCAGGACCACTTGGTCTTTGTCATAATGGAAATTTAGTCAATGCAAATCAACTTAAAGTCTATCTTGAAAACGAGGGAAGCATCTTTCAGACTACCTCTGATTCAGAAATTCTCGCTCATTTAATCAAACGCCAACGTGGAGATATGATGACAGCTTTGAAGGAATCCCTACTTTATATCGAGGGAGCTTTCGCCTTCCTACTATTAAAAGAAAATGAAATGTACATCGCTTTAGATAAACTGGGATTACGTCCACTATCTCTTGGTCGAATTGGTGATAAAGGAATTGTCGTTGCATCGGAAACATGTGCTTTTGATGTGATTGGAGCAGAATATTTGCGAGATGTTCATCCAGGAGAAGTCATCAGAATTGACTTAAATGGGATAACGTCAGACCGCTACGCCAAAACTTGTCATCGTAGCATGTGTAGCATGGAGTACGTTTACTTTGCAAGACCAGATAGTGATGTAGAAGGAATTAACGTTCACCAAGCACGTAAAAATTGTGGCCGAGTTCTAGCTAAAGAATCACACGTTGAAGCAGATATCGTTGTAGGAGTACCAGATTCGGGATTAAGTGCAGCTATCGGATATGCAGAAGAAGCTAATATTCCATTTGAAATTGGCATGATTAAAAATAAATACATTGGACGAACCTTTATCCAGCCCTCACAAGAACTTCGTGAACAAGGCGTTAAGATGAAATTATCAGCTGTTCGTTCAATCGTTAAAGATAAACGCGTTATTTTAATTGATGACTCAATTGTTCGTGGGACAACATCACGCCGAATGGTAGATATGTTACGTGATGCAGGGGCTAAAGAAGTTCACGTGCGTATCGCCTCACCAGAAATCAAATTTCCATGTTTTTATGGAGTTGATTTCTCAACATACGATGAATTAATTGCTGCAACCCATACAACAGAAGAAATAAGACACGTAATTGGAGCCGATTCATTAGCCTTTATTTCAGTAGAAGGACTAACAAAAGGTATTGGCCGACCTGTAACTTACGGTAAAAACTGTGGTCAATGTGTCGCATGTTTTAATGGAGACTATCCGACATATCTATATGAAGATGTTATAAATGCAAACAAAGAAGTTAAATAAGGGGTGGAGAAGATGAGTAAAGCGTACGAACAATCAGGTGTAAGTCTAGAAGCAGGTTACGAATCGGTTAATCGAATCAAAAAACATATCGCAAAAACGAATCGTCCAGGAGTATTTTCGGGAATTGGATCATTTGGTGCTATGTTTGATTTATCGTCACTTGATTACCAAAACCCTCTCTTAGTATCGGGGACAGATGGAGTCGGAACTAAGTTAATGGTGGCAATTAAAGCAGATGTTCATGACACAATTGGAATCGATTGCGTCGCAATGTGTGTGAATGATATCGTTGTACAAGGAGCAGAACCCTTATATTTCTTAGATTACGTGGCGGTTGGAAAAAATGAACCTGCTAAAATTGAGGCTATCGTTAAAGGAGTAGCAGATGGATGTGAGCAAGCGGGAGCTGCTTTAATCGGTGGGGAAACAGCCGAAATGCCAGATATGTATGAGCATGGACATTATGATTTAGCTGGATTTGCAGTTGGAGTTGTTGAAAAAGATGAATTAATCACGGGTGAAAAAGTGAGTGAAGGTGATATCATCATCGGACTTTCATCAAGTGGAATTCACTCAAATGGATACTCATTAGTACGTAAAATCTTATTCAAAGACCATAACGTCGATTTAAACCAATACGTTGAATCACTTCAAGCCACAGTAGCAGAGGCCGTCTTAGCACCAACAAAAATCTACGTTAAACCAATCTTGGCTTTACTAAAAGAAGTTGAAGTACATGGGATGGCTCACATTACAGGTGGAGGATTTGATGAGAACATTCCACGTACATTACCAGAGGGGCACGGAGTCGTCATTAATAAAAACTCATATCCAATGCCTCCAATCTTTAATTACTTAAAAGAACTTGGAAACTTAGACGAGCGCGAAATGTATAACGTCTTTAACATGGGAATTGGAATGATTATCATTGTATCAAAAGACTCAGTTCAAAAAACAATGGAGGTCTTAACAGAAGCAGGAGAAACTCCACATATCATCGGTCACGTTGTAGCTGAAGAAGGAGTACAACTAGTATGAAAAAAATAGTTGTCTTTGCTTCAGGGAATGGTAGTAACTTTCAAACTATCGTTGAAAAATTACATAAACAAGCCTGCGAAGTAGCACTGCTTGTTTGTGATAAACCGGGTGCCTATTGCATTGAAAGAGCTCATAAAATGAACATTCCAACCTTCGTTTTTAATCCAAAAGAATATTCTAGTAAAGAAGCCTTCGAACAAGAAATCTGTACTCAGTTAATCCCCCTTAACCCAGATTTAATTGTTTTAGCAGGCTACATGCGCATTGTTGGTCAAACTTTATTAGATGTTTACGAAGGAAAAATCATTAACATCCATCCTGCATTATTACCAGCTTTTCCTGGTCGGGATGGAATCACAGACGCATTAAAATATGGGGTTAAAATTATGGGAGTGACTGTTCATTACGTTGATTCAGGTATTGATACAGGGATGATTATTGACCAAGTTTGTTTTAAACGTACAGGGTTAGAGACAAGAGAAGAAATAGAGCAAAAAATTCATGACTTAGAACATGAGCTATATCCAACTGTCATTAAACAATTGCTAAATATTTAGGAGGATGAAGAGAGATGAAACGTGCATTAGTAAGTGTGTCAGATAAAACAAACTTAGTGCCATTTGTACAAAATTTAATTGAATTAGGATACGATATTATTTCAACAGGTGGAACAAAAAAGTCATTAGAAGAAGCGGGAATGAATATTATTTCCATTGACGAGGTGACAGGGTTCCCGGAAATTTTAGAAGGACGTGTCAAAACGCTTCATCCATTAGTTCATGGTGGTCTATTAGCAAAACGTGGTGATGAATATCACCAACAACAAGTAGCAAAAAACAACATCGAGTACATAGATTTAGTTTGTGTTAACTTATATCCATTTGCAAAAACAATTCAAAATCCTGAATCAACACATGAAGATAAAATTGAAAACATCGATATCGGTGGACCTTCAATGCTACGTTCTGCAGCTAAAAACTTTAATGACGTAACAGTCGTTGTAGATGTTAAAGATTACGATCAAATTATTGATGAAATTCGTGAACATGGAAATACAACCTTAAACACGCGTCAAAAATTAGCTGGAAAAGTATTTAATCATACAGCAGCCTATGATGCAATGATTGCAAACTACTTTAATCAAATCAACGAAATTAAAATTCCAGAAAAACTTACTGTTACATACGACCTAAAACAATCATTACGCTATGGAGAAAATCCACATCAGTCAGCAGCATTTTATCAAACATTAGAAAAACCATCTTACAGTGTAGTGGCGAGTGAACAATTACATGGAAAAGAATTGTCATACAACAATATTGCAGATGCTAATGCGGCACTTGAAATTTTAGCTGAATTTGAAGCACCAGCAGCGGTTGCGGTAAAACATATGAATCCATGTGGTGTTGGAATTGGATCAACAATCGAGGAAGCTTATGCAAAAGCATATGAAGCAGATTCAACGTCAATCTTTGGTGGAATTGTTGCTCTTAACCGTGAAGTTAGCAAAGAAGTAGCAACAGAACTTCATAAAATCTTCTTAGAAATTATTATTGCACCAAGTTTTACAGAAGAAGCATTACAAATTTTAAAACAAAAGAAAAATATCCGCCTATTAACAACAGACATGTCAAATCGTCGTCAACTAGGACATAAATTAACAACAGTTAAAGGTGGATTATTACAACAAGACTTAGACACACTAGAAGTAACACTTGAAGACTTAGAATGTGTAACAGAAGTAAAACCAACACAAGAAGACTTAGAACAATTATTATTTGGATTTAAAGTTGTAAAACATGTGAAGTCGAATGCGATTGCTTTAGTGAAAGATAATATGACTGTAGGAGTTGGTGCAGGCCAAATGAATCGCGTCGGTGCGGCTAAAATTGCACTTGAACAAGCTAATGAATTGGCATCAGGTTCATATTTAGCATCAGATGCTTTCTTCCCGATGTCGGATACAGTTGAATTAGCTGCTAAATATGGAGTTAAAGCAATCATTCAACCAGGTGGATCGATTAAAGATCAAGATTCTATTGATGCTTGTAATAAATTTGGAATTGCGATGGTATTTACAAAAGTAAGACATTTTAAACATTAATTTGGTGAGGATAGGGAGAAATTTATGAAAGTTTTAGTTATTGGGCGTGGGGGACGTGAGCATGCCATCATAAAAAAATTAATGCGCGATAAAAAAGTTTCTCAAATTTTCTGTGCACCAGGAAATGATGGAATGATTGAGGCAACTTTAGTACCAATTGAGGAAACAAACGTAGCGGCACTTACTGACTTTGCGTTGGAAAATCAAATTGATTTAACCATAGTGGGGCCAGAAATGGCTCTTGTAGCGGGAGTTGTTAATAGTTTCAATTCAAAAGGATTAAAAGTGTTTGGCCCAACTAAAGAAGCAGCTTTAATTGAAGGCAGTAAAGCCTTTGCTAAGCAGATGATGTCAAAATATAATATTCCAACGGCAGTATATAAAGAATTTACAGAATTTGAGCCCGCGGTTGAGTATTTAAAAACACAGTCTATGCCAATTGTTATTAAAGCAGATGGACTAGCTGCTGGCAAAGGTGTAGTTATTTGTCAAACATTAGAAGAAGGAATTGAGACTTTAGAATCAATGTTATTATATCGTCAGTTTGATGAGGCCTCTTCGAAAGTAGTGATCGAGGAGTTCTTGGAAGGTGAAGAGTTTTCGTTAATGGCTTTTGTCGCAAATGAACTTTATAACCCAATGCCTATTGCACGTGATTATAAGCGTGCATATGATAATGATGAAGGGTTGAACACAGGAGGAATGGGGAATCACAGTCCACATCCGCTTATTTTGGAATCAGATTATGAGGAAGCGATTAAAATGGTTATTGGACCAATGACGAAGGCAATGATTGCTGAAAATATACCATTTACGGGAATCTTATATGCTGGATTAATGAAAACATCGTCAGGTATTAAAGTTATTGAATTCAATGCTCGCTTTGGAGATCCAGAAACGGAAGTGCTACTTCCTCGTTTAGAGACAGACCTTTCTGAAATCATGTTATCACTGCTTGAGGGGAAAGAAATCGAGTGTGTATGGTCAGATAAACCAACTGTTGGAGTTGTGTTAGCCGCTAAAGGTTATCCAGGAAATTATAATAAAGGCGCAATTATTAAAGGTCTTGATTTACTGGAAGATGTAGACGTTTGTCACATGGGAACTAAATTAGTAGATGGAGACTATACAACAAACGGTGGACGCGTTCTCTTTGTTGTTGGAAGTGGTGAAACTTTAGACAAAGCTCGAACTAATGTTTATCGACAAATAGAAAAAATTACTTGTGATGATTTGTTCTACAGACTAGACATTGCAAAGAAATTTGTCGAGTAAAAATATAAAAAGGGAGATCTTTGTAATCTCCCTTTAAGTCTATTTTTATTACATATTTGCAAAGCATAATGACAAAATTTTTAAAAAGATGTATTTTATAAATGAGCTTGTAATTTTATGAAGTGGGTGAGAAAGTGAGTAAGGTATTATTTACGCCAGGTCCTACGAATATTCCAATGGAAATTCGAGAAGTATTAGGGCAAGATTTAATTCATCATCGTATGGCTGATTATCATCAATTAATTAAAGATGTAAACGAAGGGTTAAAAAGAATATTTGATACTAAAAATGATGTAATTATTTTAACATCTTCAGGAACAGGGTCAATGGAGTCAACAATCGTTAACCTATTCTCTAATGGGGATGAAGTTTTAGTCATTAATACAGGATGGTTTGGTCAAAGATTTATTGAAATTTGTACTGTATATGGATTAAAAGTACATGAGTTAGCTTATGATTGGGGAAAAAGTTATGAGTTAAATGATGTAAAAGAAATTTTAGAAAAATATCCCGAAATTAAAGGTGTATTTGTAACTTATCATGAGACAGCAACAGGTGTTGTAAATAATTTGAAAGCTTTAGGGGATTTAACGAAAGATACAAATCGTTTATTAATTGCGGATTGTATTAGTGGGATGGTTGTACAAGAGTTCCATTTAGATGAATGGGGAGTAGATTGTGCGGTGGCAAGTAGTCAAAAAGGATTCCACTTACCTCCTGGATTGAGTTTTGTAGCCTTAAGTGATAAAGCAAAATTGAGTTTAGAATATTCAAATCTCCCAAAATATTATTTCGATTATAAAAAATATCTTCATTATTATGAAGTAAAATCAGAACAGCCATTTACTCCAGCAATTTCTATCGTTGTAGCATTAAAAACAGCATTAGATGGATTGTTGAATCAAGGTCTTGAAAGCGTGATTGCAAATAAAGTTCAAGTTCGAAAATATGCTGAAGAAAAACTTGCAAATCTCGGCCTTGAATTATTTATTAAAGACGAAAGTATTAGAGGAAATGTGTTAGTTCCCGTATTAGCTCCTGAAAATATCAATGCTAGCAAATTGACTGCTTTAATTGATGAAAGATATAACTTTACTGTAGCAGGTGGAATGGGTTCATATGCAGGTAAAATGTTACGCGTTGGAATTATAGGGGAAATCACAAAACAAGAAATTGATTTGTTAGTGCAATACATAAAAGAAGTTTTACCGGAATGTCAAAAGTAGCTTTAGAGGGGAGAATACATAATGAAGCCACAATTCGAATTAGAACGCAATACTGCAGTTATTAACTTTTCTGCACATTATTGCAATACTGAAGATGAATTATTAAATAGTCAAGGGTTTGAGAAAGTATTAACACGTTTCTTAAATAGATTGAAAAAGAAAGAATCACCAATTTATGAACAATTAGTTTATGTATGTGGTGAAAATCGAGTAGCAACGGAGTTAACATCACTTTTTAAATTATTATTGGTATTAGAGATTGATGAAGTTATGCAAATGAATCGATCATTTATAGTGTTACTTCAACACAAGGATACATTGATAGAATTTATTGAAGCATTATACGATTACTGGCGTCGTCTAGAACGGTACAGTGTCATTTATAACAGTACAGAAGGAACTGGGATTCAAAAAATAAAATTTATCGAGGCAAATAATGACTTTACTAATTTAGTATTAAAGGTTTATCGTACTATTGAAGAGCGTTTAATGGGACATCGTCAAAATGTGTATCGCCAATTAATTGTTGGAGCAAATGCAGGTTTAGTATTAAATGAAATTCAATGGGATTTTCCAATGCAATATAGGGGGCTAAGATATCCGGCGTTTATTGAGTCCATTGTATTAACACCGCCATTTATCACTTATCCTAAACGAACAAAAAGGGATGGAATTTTCGAAGAGGTTTTTATAAATCCACTTGATGGATTATATCTAGATCCAAATAATTGGTTTGTGTATCCTGCAAAAGTAGGAACTGCCCTAGCCTACGTATATTTTCATCGTGATTTTATGGCTCAAGGGGTTACAATGTGTAACTTATTTGAATTAGCAGAGTTGGAAGAATGTAAAGACAGAAAACCTGATTTAATTTATGTTTATGGAAATAAAGATAAAGAAGATCGTGCGGTATTCTATCAAGATAAAGAAAATGACATTATGATTGGATATGCGACCTATAGTGAAAATCACGATTATTTTGGTTATATGAAAAAAATGATTTTAACTTTATATAATGTCAAAATGATTAATGAGAAAAAACTTCCATTACATGGTGCTATGATTGAATTAACATTAAAAAATGGTATTCAAAGTAATATTGTAGTAATTGGAGATAGTGGAGCAGGTAAGTCAGAAACACTAGAAGCAATGCGTTTGATGGCAGAAGATGAAATTAAAGATATGAAAACTATTTTTGATGACATGGGAACGTTGGCAATCGAAAAAGGTGAAATTCGTGCGTACGGTACTGAGATTGGAGCCTTTGTACGCTTAGATGATTTGGATACAGGATATGCATATCGCACAATTGATCGAAGTATTTTTATGAATCCAGATAAAACGAATGCACGTATTGTAATTCCAGTTGCAACTTATAAAGATATTACAACTGGGCGTCCTGTTGACATGGTCTTATATGCTAATAACTATGAAGAAGATGGTGCTGAATTTGAATTTTTTAATAATATAGATGAAGCAAAAGATGTATTTGTAAGAGGAGCACGTAAGGCAAAAGGTACCACAACAGAAACGGGATTAGTTGAATCTTACTTTGCTAATCCATTTGGACCTGTGCAATTAAAAGAACAAACGGATCCATTGATTGATAAATATTTTGAAACATTATTTAAAAAGGGAATTAAAGTTGGACAAATTCGTACGCGATTAGCGGTTGAAGGGCAAGAACATATTGGCCCACGTAAAGCTGCCGAGTTGTTATTAGATTATATTAAAAATCAACAATAAAAAAGGTCTGACAGTACACTGTCAGACCTTTTTTATATATGAATAAAATTAATAATTATAAATGTTATAGTTAAATGTGTATAAATGATTAAGTATAGTATATATTAATGATGTTATAGAAAAATTTAATCAATTGTTACAAAAATATAGTGGAAAAGATTGACGAAAGTTATAATAAATGATAAGATGATCAAGTCGTCGAAAGAAGACAAAAAAAGAAATCGAAAGATTTTAAAAAAACTTC
>NZ_CALIOS010000013.1:0-11123 GCF_938044715.1 uncultured Turicibacter sp. | reverse complement strand
TTTTTTTACTTAATTACGATTTTCAATATTTGCATTCTTAGTTAAATAATGTACAATTAAATAGTATGTATTTAGAAGGGGGTTAGTATGAAAGAGTATATCAAAAAAAATAAGCTAATCATATTGGGCGTTTTATTGGGGATTACAGCGTGTGGATTAGCCATTTTAATTTATATGATGGATCAAACCATTAAGCAACTTGAAGAAAAAAGTCATACACAAAATACAATGTTAGATGAATATGAAGCCGTTATTACCGATTATTCAGATATGCTTTGTAAGTATGAAATGGATATTGAGCATTTAACAACCCCTATGTCTAAAGAAGAATTAGTATATATTGCTCATGCAATGGGCGGAATTGATGGGTATCCTTATACAAATTCTATTGAAGCATTTAAAGATAATTATGATAAAGGATTTAGAGTTTTCGAAGTAGACCTACTCTTTACGAGTGATGGAGAATTAGTTGCCCGTCATGAGTGGTCAGAAAGCGATTATGAGCGATTTGAACAACTCGACTTAATTGATTTATCATCGATTGAAAAAAATGAACGTGATGAATATGTTCCAACATTAGAACAATTTTTAAGTATGAAAATCAATGGTCAATATAGCCCCATGACTTTTGAAGATATCATTAAATTATTACAAGAGTATGATGATGTGGTATTTGTTACAGATACAAAATGGGCAGATGAAGACAGTGTAAAACAATCATTTACTGCTATTGTTGAACAGGTAACGGCAGTTGATGAGACATTGTTATCTCGAATTATTCCACAACTTTATACGCTTGAAATGTTCGATATGGTAGAAGAAATTTATGAATTCGATCGTTATATCTATACCATGTATCAGGAAACTCATCGCTCGAATTATGAAGTCATTGAGTTTATTAATGAAAATGAAGAAATTGTATTTGTAACGATGCCACAATTTTTTGCTTCATTATGGGGAGATCCAAGATTTGATCTTTTAAATCAATTGCAGTATCTAAAAAAACCAATGTTCTTCCATACCATTAATGATGATGTCACACTAGAAGAATTGTTATACTATGGGGCAAGTGGTGTGTATACGGATGAATTAATTTATGAAGGTGATATGCATCAAAAAACATGTCAATATGCTTCGGTAATCAAGGAAAGAGAAGGTGAAGAAAATGAAGCTAAATAAGCTGTTAAAAGAGCCCTTTTTAGTTTTCGGGGGAATCTTTACAATCACTACAATTGTTCTTGCAGTTATTTTAATCACTCAGTTAAAAGGAGATAAAAGTACAGTAGGAAATGATGTGAATACGAATATAGGAATTATTGATGTGACCCAAGACGTTGTTGATTATACGTTACGTGAAACAGCTACAGAATATCAAAAAGAAATTTATGATGAATTAATTGAGAATCAAACAGCCTTTGAAGAGTCATGGACTCCAGAAACTGAATCAGCTTATGCAGAGTCTGTTGTTAAAAATTTCATTGCCGATTTCTTTACTTGGTCTAATAAAGGAGGACGTAACGATGTAGGTGGATTACAATTTGTGTATCCGTTATATCGTTCAGATTTTAGAAATAAAGCAGTAGATGTCTTCTATTTATATCTAGATTACTATATTGAAGAGTTCGGTGCCGATCAATTGCTAACAGTAGAAAATGTTAAGGTAACGGGGGTTGATCCTAACTATGTCTACACAATGCCAGACGGAACAGAGATGGATGGGACATATGTTTATGCAGAATGGACATATACAGATAGTGATGAGTTAGATTTATCAAAATTTCCAACAGAAACAGGATTTATTGTTGTTGAAAAAGAAAATCAATTAGTTTTAATTGAAATTCAGTAGTGGAGGTGAGGAGAAATGAGTAACTTGCAAAATATATTAAAAAAGCCGATTGTTAAGTATTTATTATTATCACTTTTAATTATTCCAATTATTCCAATTGTCTTAAATATTGTTTATATCAATAAATATTCTGGATTCAATAGTTCTCTTCGAATCAATGTGTCGTTAATTTTAATTTTTGCCTTTTTATCTTTATTGATGTTTGGGATGTATTGTCTAAACAAAAATAAAGGGATTGGAATTTTAGTGACAAGTGTGATTGCAATTGTATCAATTATTTGTTCTTCATACTTTGGATATGTGAATATGAAAGTGTATAAATCATTAAATAATATGACAACACAAGAAACCGTGATTAACTATAGTTTAGTTTCAATGACGGATTCAAACATTAAATCATTTGATGATTTAAAAGGAAAAACAATTGGGACCTTAAATATTACTAAAGAAGAAGTTGTAGAAAGTATTAATACATTTTTAGATAAAAATGAGTTATCTGAAGAAAAAGTGAAAACATATGATATGCCATTTGATTTAATTCACGATTTATATCAAGGAGACGTTGATGCCATTATTATTGGGGATAATTATACCACGATTTTTTCCGATCAATTAGGTTATGAAAATATTTCGACAGAGACGACTGTTTTAGCCAACATCGAAACAGTTATTAAGCAAGAGGTTACAGTGGAATCAAATAAAAATTATGATTCTTTAGTTGATCAGCCATTCTCTATTTTATTAATGGGAGTTGACTCTGAAACAGAAGGATTGAACGCAAATTCACGTGCAGATTCCTTAATTTTAGCGACGGTTAATCCACAAAAATTATCTGTGACGATGACTTCAATTCCTCGTGACTCTTATGTTGAAATTCCATGTTATAACAACATGAAGGACAAAATTAACCATGCCAATAATGGTGGAACAACCTGTGTGATTGAAACAGTAGAAAATTGGTTTGATATTGATATTCCATATTACGTGAAAATTAACTTTAAAGGATTTGTTGAGTTAATCGATGCCATTGGTGGAATTTATATGTATGTTCCACAAACGATTATTGAGCAAAATAGTGATCGTAATTGGGGAGATGATATCGTATATGTTGAACAAGGATATCAAATTTTAGATGGAGAGCAGGCACTTGCTTTAGCAAGACATCGAAAAACATTAGCTAATGGCGATCTTGGACGTGCGGAAAGCCAACAAGAGGTTATTCGAGCAGCTATCAGCCAGATGTTAACTGAAATGAATTCTATTAATGAAGTATTAAAAGTCATTGAAGTGCTTGGAAATAATATTGAAACAAATATCTCAATGAATCAAATTACATCGTCATTCCAATATGCATTAGATACAGTAACAAGTTATGGAAGTAACAATCCAATGAATTACATTCATTTTAAAAATATGGTTATTAGTGCCACTTTCGGTAATGTTTATAACGAATTTCGTGGAGATATTTTAAATTATGCCTTTCCATTTGATGGAGCAGTTGCAGATGCTAAAAAAAATATGTTAATTAACTTAGAAGAAATTCAACCTGAAATAAAGTATACATTTAGCTATACACCATTTTCACCACATTATGGTGTGACATGGGTACAGTCATGGTATAATGAAGCATCACCTGATATTCCAGAAATGCCAGAATTAGTTCCAGATTTTGTTTCTGAAGGATGGGTATTAAGCGAAGTAACGTCTTGGGCAAAACAAAATGGGATCAGTATCGATGTGAATTATGTTGAAGAGGGAGATAGTGGTTATATCTCATCTGCTGCCAATAATCAAGTTATTTATCAAAGTGTTAAAGCAAATACGATTGCGTCTAAAGTATCATCTATTTCAGTAAGTGTGATTAAAAAAGGATTAGATTGTACAGATTCAGCTAATCAAAATGCTGAAGAGTGTCGCAGTATGATGCCTGATATGGTAGGCGGGAAGTATACAGCACAAATGGCTCAAAACTGGGCATCTTCAGCAGGCGTTCCGATTACGATTAATAAAATTTCGTGGTCAGATTCAGGATATGATCCATCCAAAGCGGGGTATGTGACGTCTCAAAGTGTTAAAGCTTATACGAAAAAAGATAGTATTAGTAGTTTAACAGTAACCGTGATGGATTATATTACGGTACCAGATTTCAATGCTTTAGGTTGGTCAAAAGACCAAATTAATAATTGGGCAAATAAAGTATCCGTTAAAGTTAACTTTACAGATGATAAGTTCTCTTCTGTATCAGCGGGATTTTGGGTATCTGATGTTTCTGCTGGAACAGTGATTAATGCGAATTCTTCAATTAATGTATATAAATCTAAAGGAGTCGCATCAGTGACACTAGATAATTATGTTGGCAAAACATACGAAGAGTTCGTTTCGTATATTAGTCAGAAAAACGCCGAATTAGGACTTTCAATTACAGTTTCAAAACAAGAGCAGTATAGCGCAACGGTTACAAAAGGAGCGATTATTTCTTATTCACCTGGAGTAGGTCAAAGCGTAAGTTCAGGTCATATTACTGTTGTTGTTTCATTAGGTGTTGAACCTACACCAGATCCAACACCGACACCGGATCCAACACCGACACCGGATCCAACACCGACACCGGATCCAACACCAACACCTGATCCAGAACCTGAGGTACCGGCTCCAAATTTCTGTGATGAGAATCCAGATGATCCACTTTGTGTGAGTACAGAGCAACCATCAGCGCCACAATCTTAGTTAAAATATTAATACTTAAATCAAAAAGGTGTATCCTAATGACGATACACCTTTTTATTAAATTATGTCTTTCTAGTCAAATAAAAGGAAAGATTGTGTTAGGAGTGATGAGATGAGAACGAAACATTCGTTTTTTAATATGCTAGCAACAACAATTCCAAATTTAATTTTACCTATTTTAGGTTTTGTTAAATTTAGTTTATTTTCTAGTATCTATGGTAGTTCAATTAACGGACTTTATTCGACATTATTACAAATTATGGCTGTTTTAAATCTAGTTGAAGGTGGATTTGGAATGGCATTTCAGCAAATATTATATAAACCCTTGGCTGATAAAAATCATAAAAAGGTAACCGAATTATATAATGGGGCTGTCTATTTATTTAGATGGATGGGAATTATCATTTTAGTGCTTGGAACAATTATAGGAATTGTTTCTCCGCTATTTATTAGTAAAGCGGATCCGATTCCAAGTGGGACGATCTACTTGATTTATTTCTTATTATTGATTCCAGTGGTGATTTCTTACTTTTTAATGGGACCGAATATTGTCGTTCAATCTGATCAACAATATTATAAAATTAATATCGGAATTCAATTCATTACGTTTATTCGCTCTGTTTTAGTCGTTGTGCTTGCGTTACTGAAAGTAGATTTAGCGATTGTTTTATTAGTCGATGGACTTTTAACCATTGCAACATATGTTTATTCTAGACAGAAATCTCTTAAGTTATATCCTTATTTAAAGAATAATCATGAAGAACGTGACTTATCAGCTCTTGAAAATACAAAACATGTCTTTGCACATAAAATTTCGGGTGTGGTCTTAAGTAATACGGATCCTATTTTATTAAGTGTCTTTGTTGCTACTTCAGTGACGAATATTTATAATGCTTATAATTTAATTTGCTCAAGTTTACAAAAGATTTTATTTAGCATTGTGCAAGCGCCAATTGATAGTTTTGGAAATTTATTTTCAAATGAGAATGAAGAACATAAATATGCAACATTTTTGGAATATACGAATTTTGCCTTTTTCTTAAGTTCAGTGATTTGTAGTATTTTATTTGTTGTCATGAGAGATTTTATGATGTTATGGATGAAAGAGGAGCAATATATTCTTTCATTATTCGCAGTCTTGTTATTTAGTGTAAATTTATTTTATTTGGTGTCAAGAGAACCATTATTAGTTGTTAGAAATGTGAATGGTTTATTTAAAGAGACTAAAAAAATTGCTTACATCACTGCAATAGCTAATCTATTAATTTCTCTAGTATTAATTAAAAACTTTGGAATTACTGGGATTTTATTAGGAACATTCTTGTCTCAGTTTATTTTTGATTTCTTTATGACAGTCAATTTAGTTTATCCACGTGTTTTTAACTTATCACCTTGGTATTATTATCGTCTGGTTCTTGGACGAATAGGGATTATGTTTGTGATTGGATCCATTTCTTATATGGGATGGAAGTTAGTATTCCCATCAGGAACGTCATCAATTTTAGTTTGGTTCCTAGGATCGGCTGTTTTAGGTACCATTGTTTTAATAGCTCATAGCATCTTATATTTTGTATTCTTTAATGAATTTAGATTATTTGTTAATCGTGCAAAGCGAATTGTATTAAAAAAATAAACAATTGTAAAAAGTGTGTCGAAATCTCGATGCGCTTTTTTTGTTTATATTTCCATTGGAATTAAATTATGATATGATAAATGTGACTATTTCTGTTCAAATATGGTTACAACTATAGAATAAATATCTTTTTTAATATAGTCGAATTTTAGATGAAAATGAGCTAAAGTAGGTGTAAACCCCGTGAGTCAAATTAGTGTTATCATTCCTGCGTATAATGTCGCAAAATATATTGATAAATGTTTTAAAAGTTTGGTCACTCAAACATTCAAAGATTTCGAAGTGATAGTGATCAATGATGGTTCTACAGATGAGACCTTAACTTTAATTAGAGAATGGGAGCAAAAGGATTCTCGTTTTAAAGTGATGGATAAGCAAAATGAAGGGGTTGGAAAAACACGAAACTTAGGATTAAGTTTATCGAGTGCTCCCTATGTTATTTTTATTGATCCAGATGATTATCTACATGAAGAAATGTTAGAAAAATTATATGAAGGAATCCGTTTATCTGATGCTTCAGTGGCCATTTGTGAGTATTATGATTGTTATGAAGATTCAAGTGAACAATTTGCTATTTCATTACCAAAATTTGAATCTGAGACGATTGATTTAATGAATCACAAAGAGATTCTGTTTAAAATTAATCCTGCTCCTTGGAATAAACTTATTAAAAAAGAAATTTTAACGGCTAATCAACTACTATTTCCAACAAACTATCGAAGTGAAGATTTAGCCTTTACGTTGATGCTATTAGCACATTGTGAGAAAATCGCGATGATTAATCAACCCTTATATTATTATTTAGCTAATCGTTTAAATAATGTTTCAAGTGCGTATGATGAAAGAATTTTACATACATTATTAGCATTGGAAGCTAGTATCAATTATTATAAAAAACTAAATAAATTCAAAACGTTTGAAGATGAATTAGAGATGGTTTGTATTAATCAAGCCCTTTATGAATTACAAAAAGTCATTCATATTAAAGATTCATCATTAGCACTTAAAATTATGAATGAGTTTTATGATTATTTACAGCAAGAATTTAAAGGCTGGACAAATAATAAATATTATCAACAACAAAAAGCGAATCAATCAATTAAAGAAAAATTAAGAGCTTCAATCTATGAGTCAAAAATGACATTAAAGTTATTTTATAAATTTAAATCTTAGTTTAGTCAGGTGGTGAAAAAAGTGGTAAAAGTAAGTATTATCCTTCCAGTCTATAATGTGGAGCAGTTTTTACCAAGATGTTTAGATTCGATTGTGAATCAAACATTAAAAGAAATAGAATGCATTGTTGTAAATGATGGAAGTCCAGATCAATCTCAACAAATTATTGATGAGTATGTCAAAAAATACCCTCATTTATTTAAACCATTAATTAAAGAAAATGGTGGGTTAAGTGATGCTAGAAATTATGCTTTATCGTATGTACGTGGGGAGTATATTGGTTTTGTTGATAGCGATGATTGGATTGAGCCAATGATGTATGAGAAACTATATCAAAAAGCAAAGGAAGAGAATGCTGATTTGGTTGTATCTGACTTTTTAATGGAATGGGAAGACCGTGGTGTTTCAAATGATATTCAAGGATTGCGTCAACAAGCGGATAATCCCTTTAAAAATTTATTGTTAAGTCCTGCATCAGCTTGGAATAAGCTTTATAAGACGGAGCTGTTTACAAAGACAAATATTCGTTATCCCAAAGGATTATGGTATGAAGATTTAGCGACGACCGCTAAATTTATGCCAAAATGTCATCATATTGCATATGTCAATGAAGCCTTTGTTCATTACATTCAACGTGAAGGGTCTATTATGTCGACAGTTAATCCAAAAGTTTTAGATATTTATAAAGCGATTGATTCGATAGAGTCGTATTATAAGCAGCAAGGAATTTTTGACGAGTACATGGAAGAGTTAGCCTATTTATCAATTGAAAATCTAGCTTTATTTAGTTGTCTGCGCTTTTTAAAAGTTGAAGATGGAGAAACATATATTAAAGAGGCTATTGACCATATGAATCGTCATTATCCTGGATGGTTAAGTAATCAATATTTAAGTTGTTTATCGAAGAAAGATCGTTTTATCTTAAAATTGCTTGGGCATAAACAAATTAAATTATTGAAGAGTTTTATTTTTATCAAACAGAAATTATTGAAATAGGTGTGATAACGTGATAGCAAAATTAAGTGTGATTGTCCCAATTTATAATGTTGAGAAGTATTTAGATAAATGTTTAGCTTCACTTGTTAATCAAACGATGAAGGAGATTGAGATTATTTGTGTGAATGATGGAAGTACGGATCATTCGCAAGATATCGTAGAGGAGTATCAAAAGAAATTTCCCGGGAAAATCATTGGATTGATGAAAAAGAATGGTGGCTTAGCAGATGCTAGAAATTATGGATTAGCACATGCAAATGGGGATTATGTTGCCTTTATTGATAGTGATGACTGGGTAGAGGCAGATATGTTTAAGGTTATGTATCAGCAAGTCGTAAAGAAGCAAGCTGATGTCGTTGTTTGTGATATGCAGTATGTGTATGAATCAGGTGAGACAAAGTTTGTTCCAGGAGGAGAGTTTACTGAAACGAATGTTTCAAATGATCCTTTAATCATTACTATTAATAATAGTGCGTGTAATAAACTGTTTAAACGTTCATTATTTGATGATGTTAAATTTCCAAAAGGATTATGGTATGAAGATTTAGGATGTGTTCCGATCGTATTAGCCAAGGCGAATAAAATCGTCAAAGTTAATCATGTTTTTTATAACTATTTTCAACGTGCGGGCTCTATTATGCATACACCTTCTGATAAAATTTTTGATATCTATCGTGCTCTTGATTTAGTCAAGTCTTACGTTGTCAAAAATAAAATTCCTTGTCTTGATGAGGTTAATTATATGTTTGTCGAGCATGGGGCTAAATTAACGACGCAACGCATTAGAGAGTATCAAAATGGACGTGAAGTATTTTTAAATCAGAATATTACCACTTTAAGTAGTAAATATCCAAAATGGATCAAGAATAAGTATATTAATACTTATAGTAAGAAAGAGAAAGTTTTAATGTATTTATTGTATTTACGTCAATTTAAACTAGTGTTATGGTTATATGATCGGAAGTGAGAAAATGTCAAAAAGAATTTTAATTGTTAATGATGAGATGGTCGTTGGCGGAGTAGCACGTGTTTTGAATAATTTATTGACAACACTTGTTAAGACGACAGATTATGAAATAGATTTACTTGTCCTTCATAAGCATGGTGAGATGCTAAAGGGTGTGCCAAAAGAAGTGCGAGTCTTAGAAGGCTCTAAATTTTTTAGTGTCATTGATTTACCCCTCGGACAGTTAATTAAATCTAAAAATTTAGCTTTGATAGCTAGAAAACTATATCTGGTTTTCTTAATGAAGGCCGGAATGATTGGAAATAAAATTAAGCGTGAACGAAAAAAAATGAAACTTGATTCTTATGATGTTGAGATTGCTTTTAAAGAAGGTTTTTGTACAATTTTTGTTGCCAATGGAAATAGTAAGAAAAAAGTAAATTGGGTTCATTTAGATTATAAAGTTCAAAATTTCTCATCTAATTACATGCCATTGCTTAAGAAGACGTTATCCTTAATGGATGAGCAAGTCGCAGTATCAAAGGTTGCTGCGGCTTCCTATCAAGAAGTATTTGAATTAAGCAAACCTGTTAAAGTGATTCATAATATTATTCAAGAAGACTTAATTAAGCAAAAATACAATGTGGAGATTGATGAAACTCGTTCGACATTTTTTAAACAAGAAGCTTTGACATTTATCAGTGTGGGGCGATTAGTAGATCAAAAAGGATATGATCGCTTACTCGAGATCCATCATCGACTCATACAAGAAGGCTTATTGCATCATATTATGATTATTGGTGGTGGAGAGGATGAAGCAGTTTTAAAACAAAAAATTAAGGCTTATCAAGTTGAGGAGACGTTTAAGCTAATTGGTTATCGTGAAAATCCATTTCCATATTTTAAACTTGCCGATTGTTTCTTATTGCCATCACGTTATGAAGGATTGCCAACCGTTGTATTTGAATCTTTACTTTGTTTGACACCTGTGTTAGCAACAAAGGTGGCCGGTATTGAAGAGCAGTTGAAAAATAATGAATATGGGATTGTTGTTGATAACAATGAAAACTCCTTCTATGAAGGGATGAAAGACTTAATTAAACATCCAGAGCAGCTCAATGTGATGGAAGCACACTTGTTGACGTATCATTATCATAATAACCAAATCGTCGAGCAGATTAAAGAGATTGTGGAGGAGTAGTATGTTAAATCAATTAAAATCGATGATTAAAAGTCCAAGTTTTTATGGGATTTTAGTCTTTATTTTTTTAGTGATTCAGCCATTGGTTGATTTAGATTATTTATTGAATGATTTTTTAAAGCAATATCATTTAATTGTTCCATCAACGATTGTTAGATTTCTTATTTTGCCGTTGCTTGCAGTAGGGGCCTTTATTTTGGTTGACAAGCATAAGAAGCGTACGTTTATTGGGGCCGCTATTATCGCAATCATTTGGATAGCTTATGTTGTTTTACATTTTATTTCAACGAAAAATTTAGATTTATTCTTGCCTGCTAATTATCAGTTTTTAACGGGAATTGAGTTGAAGTATATTTTAACCATGACATTACCATTTGTTTTGATGTATGTTGTTTGGATGGCCAACTTTAGTGAAAAATCATTTAATCGCGTCATCTTATGTGTTTCTACGTTCGTTTGTGGTGTGATTTTTATCACAGATTTATTGGCCATTTCAAAAGGAAGTTATGGTGGGTACACGCAATCAAGTTTTATTTCTTGGTTTATGGGGGGATATGAACAGTATAAGGCCACTCAGTTAACATCAAAGGGATTTTTCCAA
>NZ_CALIOS010000012.1:0-19815 GCF_938044715.1 uncultured Turicibacter sp. | reverse complement strand
ACTAATCGTCACAGGAACGTTAAATCAAGACGTTCAAACGATTCGTCGTCAACTTGAAGCAAATGAATCAAAGACACGTAAGTATGCCTATTTAGCCGTTTATTTACTCCTATTACAACATCATACCGGCCATATTCAGGCGTGGGGACTGTTAAACGGAATGCGTCCAACAAAACTGGTTCACGGAATGAAAAAACGAGGTTATTCCGATCAAGAAATTAAAGAATACATGCAGGCTGAATACTTAGTCAGTGATGAAAAAATCAATTTATTACTTGATGTTGCGAACCACCAATTAAAAGTTATTCCAGACTTACATACCATCCAAAATGAAATTAGTCTTTATATTGGAATTCCATTCTGTCCGACACGATGTGCGTATTGTACCTTCCCAGCATATGCACAAGAACCGTTCAAAAAATGGATTGAACCCTTCCTTGAAGCACTGCTAGAAGAAATTAAATTAGTTGGAGCGTTCATTAAAGAACGTCAACTCAAAATTACATCCATTTACTTTGGTGGAGGAACAGCAACTTCTTTAACAAAAGAGCAGTTTGAAAAACTATTAATCACGGTATATGAACACGTGGCTAATGCTTCTGAAGTTCGTGAAATCACAGTAGAAGCGGGACGTCCAGATACCATTACACCCGAAAAATTATCATTATTAAAAGAATATGACATCCATCGTATCAGCATTAATCCGCAATCATTTAATCAAGCAACGCTTGACAGTATTGGTCGCCATCATACGGTAGAAGATGTCATAGATAAATTTAAAATGGCTAAAGAATACGATTTTGATAATATTAATATGGACTTAATTGTTGGGCTTCCTGATGAAGGAGAAAAAGAATTAGCCTATACATTAAGTCAAATCGAAGAACTTCAACCTGAATCATTGACGGTTCATATGTTAGCCTTTAAACGTAGTTCAAAAATTACTCAAAATCGCGGGTTATATACGACAGCAAGTAAAGAAGAGTTAGAACGTATGAGTCGAATGACGTATGATTTTGCAAAAGAACAACAGTATTTACCTTATTATTTATACCGTCAGAAAAATATTTCCGCTAATATGGAGAACATTGGGTATTCCAAAGAAGGACATGAAAGCATCTATAATATTTTAATTATGGAAGAAGCTCAAAATATTTTAGGTCTTGGCGTTGGAGCTTCGAGTAAATACTTAATTGGAACGTCAGTTCATAATCCAAAAGACTTAAAAACGTATATTGATTCTTATCAAACGTATGCAACTAAGAAAATTGAAACGCTAATTGAAAGTTTAGAAATAGGTGATACCCATGCAAATTAAAGATTTAAAAGTAAAAGAAGTTCAAACCATCCAAGTGTTAATCAAATCTGTTAACGTCGCTAAAAATGCAGCGCAAAAATCATATTTAAGATTTGAATTTGTTGATCAAACGGGTACTATTTTCGCAAATAAATGGAGTGTTAAACCAGAAGAAATAACGCTATTTCATCCAGGCCAAGTTGTAAAGGTTAAAGGTCTTATTCAACTTTATAATACCCAAAAACAAATCAATATCGAAACAGTAGAGCCCGTAGAAGGGGATCTTGATATTTCTAAATATGTCATGGCCTCTGCTTATCCAGCAGATGTCTTAAAAAGCAACATCGAAACGTTTGTCAATCAAATGCAAGAGGGGTACTATAAAAATATTGTAAATGCCTTTTTAAGCAAATATGAGACTGAATTTTACCGTCATCCCGCTGCAAGTCGTATGCATCATGCTTTTATTTCAGGACTTGCACAACATGTCTATGAAATGTTGAAAATCGCAGCCGTGTATTGTGACATGTATGAGATGCTGAATCGAGAATTAGTGTATGCAGGTATTATTTTACATGATATGGGGAAATTATTTGAAATGACATGTGAAAATCTTGTCAGCACGGAATATACCTTAGAAGGGTTAATGGTGGGGCATATCAGCATGATGGTGTCACTCATTGATGAAATGTCTAAAGAACTAGAGTGCGAGGGAGAAGAATCTATCTTATTAAAACATATGATAATTGCACATCATGGTAAATTAGAATGGGGATCACCAAAAGAACCAATGATTGCAGAAGCAGAATTAGTTCATTACTTAGATGTTGTTTCTGCGAAAATGACGGCTCTTGAGACGGCTTTTAAAACTTGCGAAATTTCTCAAATGAGTGAACGGGTTCCTATGCTCGATAATCGCCGTTTTTATAAACACAAATAAAAAAAGACTGAGAAGGATTTAATTTCTTCTCAGTCTTTTTTTTATTCAGCGGCTTCTTCTGTGTTATCAGAAGCGTCTGTTCCTTCATCAGTTGTTACATCATCTGATGATTGAGTAGCAGTTTCTTCAGTTGTTGTGTTATCAGTTCCTTCTTCAGCAGATAAAGAATCTTGAATGTTAGCTACGATTGCATCATAACGTTTTTGAACTGATTCATCTGTGAATTTAACATTTGCTTCTGTACGATATTTAATTAAAATCGCTTCTAATTTTAATTGAGTATATTCTTCAGAGCGAATTGTTGTTTCTAATTCATCTTTTAAATCATCGAATGATGGCTTTTCATCTTCTGCATATTTGTAGATAACATGGTATCCATATTGTGTTTTAACGGGTTCTTCAGTGTATTCACCAACGTTTAAAGCAAATGCGGCATTTTCAAATTCAGATACCATTTGACCTTTTCCAAATGATCCTAAATCTCCGCCATTTGATGCTGAACCATCTTTACTATATTCTTTTGCTAATTCTTCGAATTTAGCTTCTTTATCTTCGGCAGCATCTAATTGTGCAATTAAATCTTTAGCTGTTTCTTCATCTTCTACTAAGATGTGACGAGCGCTAATATTTGGTGTGTATTCATTATAAGCAGCTTGTAATTGTTCGTCAGTAATTGGGTATTCAGCGGCGAAAGCAGCATCTTGTAAGGCAGCAAGTTTGAAGTAATTGAAGATTTCCTCATCGTTCATTAATCCGTATTGTGCCATATAAGCATAGTAGTTGCTTCCCCAGTTCACTTTAAACTCATCGATTAAAGCTTTAACCTCTTTCTCATCATAAGAGTATTTATCTTCTAATAGATGAGTATCAAGGATTGAGATTCCAGTTGATAATCCATAGGCAGGAACTAATTCATTATATAAGTCTTCAACAGTATATTCTTTTTCATTTGTTTTAGCGATTAAATCACTCTTAGTTTTGTTTTCAGTATAAGTTGAAGAGATTTCTTTGTATTGATCTTGTAAGAACGTATTATAGATTGTAAATCCAGCATCCTCACGCTCTTTAGCAAGGGCAGCTACAACAACTTCATCTGTCATTTTTTCTTTTACTAATGTTTCTGTAATTGAATCTTTTACCTCATCAAGCGTTGGAATTTCTTCAGTTGTAGCTTCTTCAGTTGTTGTTTCATCAGTAGTTGCTTCAGAAGATTCCTCAATTGTTGTTTCCTCTTTTTTATATGTTTCGTCGTAACGCGCTTGAATTTCTTCATCTGTTACAGTAATTGATGCTTTAACAGCAGCTTCACGATATAAATTTAATGCTAAATATTCGCGAACCTCCTCTTCAGAATTGAATCCTTGAAGAGCTAAGAATTGATCGAAGTCGGAATAAATTGATTTATACATGTCAATCATTTGATCAATTTGAGTCGTATCAATCTCATATTTTGTTGATAAAACATCGTAATCCACTTGATTAAGTAGAGCTACAATTCCTCCAGTTTCAACCATGTCATTGAATAATTCTTGCTTAGTTACGTTGTATACATCTGATGTAATAAAATTCTCGTTACCATTTGGTAATTTAATGCTCACTTCATCTTTATTTGAACAGGCACCTAACGTTAAGGTTACGGCTAGTGCGGCTGCTGCAGCGAAGTACTTTTTCATCACTTTCACATCCTCTTAATTGGTATATTATAACGTTTTTAATGATAGCATTTTTCAAAATGGGTAACAATATATTTTTGGTAGGTTTTTGTGGAATTTCGGTAAAAACATAAACCAAATTATGAATTTACCATAGTATATATTAGCTCAGGAAACTTAGTGGGAAATTTGAAAGGAGTTGAGATTAATGTTCGGTAATGGTTGTGCATTTATCTTAGTATTATTCATCCTATTAGTTATCATCGGATGTGGATGCGGATGCGGATTTGGAGCTTTCTAATTAAGCTGTAAATCAATTCCTAGATAAAGAAAGTTTCAATGTTCTTTTCTTAAAAAGAACAAAAAATTAGTGATTATTAAGGGAGCGAACTTGTTATGTGTGGAAATAGCTGTGCATTTATTTTAGTCTTATTCATCTTATTAGTGATTATTGCATGCGGATGTGGATGCGGATTTGGAGCTTTCTAATCAGGCTTTAAATTAATTCCTAGATAAAAAGGTTTCAGTGTTCTTTTCTTAAAAGAACAAAAAATTAGTGATTATTAAGGGAGCGAGTTAGTTATGTGTGGAAATAATTTTGCATTTATTTTAGTCTTATTTATTTTATTAGTAATCATCGGATGCTGCTGTGGTGTTGGACTAGGTTGCTAACGATATAAATACGAAAAAATTTGTAAATGGTTAAAGTGTGAAGTGAAAATATCACCATTGTTTTCTATTAGAATGGGACAGAAGAGGGTGGTGAGGAAGAGACTTAACGAAAGTTAAGTCTCTTTTTTTGTAAAAGGTAACGCCTAATATAGTGTCTGACAATCATCATAACCTTATACTTTAAAATAAGAAAATGTTAAATTGAACAAGGGAAATGATCCTATTGATTGTGTTTTTAAATGGTATCTTTTGATGGGAAAGGGACTTTAATTATAAAGGCATGTTCTTTCGACATTTAAGAGTGGGAAAATGGAAGTATAAAACGATTACAAACAGAGATTGTGTGAAATATTACAGAATGAAAAAATAAATATTATTAATACGTGGATGGCACATTGCAAAGCAATAGGGGGTATCGTATAATCTCCTTGAAATCCAAAATAAAGGGGAGGTTATTATGGAACATACAAGCTTAACATCAGAGAATTTCAATAAGCTAGATGTGTTTATTCAATCACATTTAAGTGAGACGGAAGGGTTGATGCCAATTTTACATGAGGCGCAAGATATTTTTGGTTACATTCCATTAGAAGTTCAAAAGTTTATTTCAAATCGCACTGGGATTTCAGTTTCAAGAATTCATGGGGTCGTGACTTTTTATTCTCAATTTTCAACTGAACCAAAAGGTGAAAATGTGATCGGGGTCTGTTTAGGAACAGCTTGTTATGTAAAAGGTGCTCAAGCAATTTTACAGAAATTCAAAGAGGAATTAGGGATTGAACCTGAACAAACAACATCAGATGGAAAATTTTCATTGGTAGCTACAAGATGTATTGGTGCTTGTGGACTAGCACCGGTTATTACAATTAATGACGATGTTTACGGAAAGATGGATGCTTCACAAGTATCTAGTATTCTTAAAAAATACAACTAGTGAATTATTCAATTATGTAAGCGTTGTATTTTTTAGAAGGTAGAAATGGGGGAACATTGTTGAAAGTATCAACGATTATGAGTCTTCTAGATGCAAAGTGCTTCACTAAATTTCAATTAGATGATGAGATTGAGAGTGCTTTTGCCTGCGATTTGATGAGTGATGTTTTGGCATATGTTAATCAAGATATTTTATTGATTACTGGTCTTGCTCATGTACAGACCCTACGTACAGCTGAAATGTTAGATATTAAGTACATTGTATTTGTAAGAGGAAAGCAACCCAATCAAGAGATGATTGAATTAGCTAAACATCATCATATGATTTTACTAGGAACGCATTTAACGATGTATGAAGCAAGTGGAATTTTATATCAAGAGGGATTAGTTGGATTACAAGTCTGATGAAATGGCAGGGTGGCTAAATGAAGAATAATATACGATTTGTGTTTAAAGTAAAAGCAGATGATTTTTTGAATGCAGGAAAAGTATCGAGTGAAATTAAAAAATACTTGTCTCAGCTTGGGTTGTCTAGAGAACTGATTCGGAAAATTGTCATTTGCTCTTATGAAGCAGAAGTTAATTTAGTCATTCACTCACTGGGTGGAGACATTGAATTAGAAATTTCAAATTCAGCTATTCATCTATATTCTATTGATCAAGGTCCAGGCATTGAAAATATTAATTTAGCGATGAAAGCGGGTTTTTCGACTGCATCAGAAAAAGCCCGTGAAATGGGATTTGGTGCCGGAATGGGATTGCCGAATATGAAAAAACATTCAGATGAGTTTGAAATTAAATCATCGAATGGCGGAACATTTATTCGTATGACATATTTCATTCCTAGTTAGGAGGTTAATGAAATGAAAGGATATAATCATCGCATTAAAATAAACTTTGATGATTGTATCGGTTGTACACGATGTATGCGTGTTTGTCCTACGGAAGCAATTCGAATTGTCAATGGAAAAGTCAAATTAATAGAAGAAAAGTGTGTGAATTGCGGAGCATGTTTTACAACTTGCCATGTTCATGCCTTTGACTTAAAAAAAGAGCGATTAGAAGAATTAAATCAATATCCGTTTAATGTGGCTATTTTACCGATTGCGATTTATGGCATGATAAAAGATTTAGAAGATTTAAATATTGTGTACCAAACGTTATATGATATTGGATTCGATGCTGTTTTTGATAGTTCAATTGTTTATGAATGTTTAGGAGAAAAAATTGAATCTTATGTGACAAGTTGCAAGCTGTCTAATATGCCATATATTTTGACGCACTGTCCCAGTGTGGTCAAACTTATTCAAGTTAAGTATTCTGATTTGAATCATCATCTTGTTCCATTTGATTTTCCAATTGAAATTTGTGCCAAGTTAATTCGAAAAAGGTATGCAAAGCAACTAAAGATGAATCCAGATGAAGTCGGAATTAGTTATATCAGCGAATGTTTAGCTAATTATATGGAAATAAAACAACCGATCGGTAAAAAGGAATCTAATATTAATTTCGTCTTTTTACTTTCAACTATTTTCAAAGATATTTTAAAGCATATTGAAAATGATCCGCCTCAAACGCTGAATCACACGGTTTCTTTAAACGGAATTTTATGTGCTAAAGTAGGTGGGATTAGAAGAATTACCCAATTAATTGATTGTTTATCTGTTGATGGAATGAATCAAGTGGTTGAAATTTTAGAAAAATTAGATATGGGGCAATTGAATCATATCAATGTTTTAGAGTGTTATGCATGTGTAGGTGGCTGTGTTGGAGGGACATTCACACTTGAAAATCCATTCATTGCTAAGAGTAAAATTAATCGTCTCGTCAAAAGTGTGATTCCTTCAGATTCGTTGGAAAAACAAATGCTAAAAGAATTGTCTGATACCTATGATTGGGTATTTGAAAGTGAATTAGAGCATTTTGATATTTCAAAATTAGATGATGATTTCTTTACTTCATTAGTCAAATTACAACAGATTAATGACATCTATCATCAGCTCCCAAATATTGATTGTTGTGCATGTGGGTCACCTTCTTGTCGAGCTTTGGCGGAAGATATTGTTGCTGGATTAAAACGATTAGAGGATTGTATTGTTTTAACACAGAAAAAAAGAGGTGATAATGTTGACACTTAGTCAAGTTTTATTAGATTCAAGATTAACATTAATTTGTGGTGAAGATTTAGAAATAACACAGGTTGAAGGCTTTTATATTGGTGATTTATTGAGCTTTGTCATGGGAAAAGCGAAAAAAGGCCAGTTATGGCTAACCGTTCAAGCTCATCCTAATGTGATTGCAATTGCAAGTCTTTTAGAATTAAGTGGGGTTATTGTTTTAGAAGGGGTTAAAATCCCAGAAGAAACCATTCAATTAGCAAAAGAGCACAAGATAGCATTGATGCAAACAAATAGTAGTGCAGTTGAAATGATTCAAGCATTACTGTCGTTAAGTTAAAGAATGAAGCTGTACTATGACTTACATATTCATTCGGCCTTATCACCTTGTGCTGATGAGTCTATGACCCCAAATAATATTGTCTTAATGGCTAAAATTAAAGGTCTCGATATGATTTCACTGACCGATCATAATAGTGTCAAAAATATGGGACCAGTTGCTAAGATTTGTGAAAAAGAGAATATCTTATTTATTCCAGGTATTGAAATTGAGACCATTGAAGGAGTACACCTACTTTGCTATACCGATAGTTTAGAAGCGATGATGAAAATAGGGGAAGTTACTGAAAAACATCTAGGGATGATTGAAAATCGTCCTGAATTTTTTGGAACTCAGTGGGTCATGAATGAAAAGGATGAAGTGATTGAAAGGGTTAAACCACTGTTAATTCAATCGACCACGCTAACGATTCAAGATGTTATTAAATTGGTCCATGAAATAGGAGGTGTTGTCATAGCTGCGCATCTGAATAAAAGAGAACACAGTATTTTGACAAACCTAGGGTTCATTCCTCCAGATTTATTAATTGATGGTGTTGAATTAAATGCCTACGTTTTAAAAAAAGATAAAGCCTCGCCTAAATGGGGAGACTATTTAGTTTTTATTAATTCTGATGCCCATCAATTAGGCGATATCAGTGAAGCTGAAAATGTCATAATTTTAGAAAATAAGTCTCGCTTCGACTTTTTTTCTTATGTTAAGAAGGAGGAGAAATGAGAGATCTTTCCTTACACTTATTAGATTTAACAATGAACTCGATTCGTGCAAAGGCAACACTCATCGAAATTAAGTTCATTGAATCTAAAAAAAATGATCAACTCATCATGGTCATTAAAGATAATGGATGTGGCATGAGTCAAAAGATGTTAGAGCAAGTTAAAAATCCATTTTTTACAACCCGTACGACCCGAAAAGTTGGACTTGGGATTCCCCTTTTAATGGCGATGTCTTCAAGATGTGAGGGAGACGTCTTCATTCAATCTGAAATCGGGGTTGGGACTGAAGTGAGGAGTACAATCAAACTTAGTCATATTGATCGACCTCCTTTTGGTGAGATTCATAATACGATTGCATCTTTAATTTATTTAGAACCAAACATTGATTTTATCTATGAGCATCAAAATGATGAGTTAGACTATTTATTTTCTACGCAACTTGTGAAAGAAGTGATCAAGGATTTACCGATTAATCATCAAGAGGTGATGAATTGGATTAATAAAGAATTAAAAGAAGGGGATTTTGCCTTCACAACTTACTAATAGTAAAGGGGTTCTGATATGAAAACTTTAAAGGAATTAGAAGAAATCCGTGAAAAAACCTTAAAGAATTTACAATTGCGCGATCATGAAGGGAAAGAAGTTCGTGTGGTTGTTGGAATGGGGACTTGCGGTATTTCAGCAGGGGCACGTCCTGTTTTGAATGAATTAGTTAATGAAGTGAATCAAAGACATCTTGAACATGTCGTGATTACTCAAACAGGATGTATTGGAATGTGTACATATGAGCCGATGTTTGATGTTTTTGATGCATTTGGGAAAACAACTTATGTTCATATGACACCTGAAAAAGTTAAAAAAGTAGTTTTAGAACATTTAGTTAATGGAAACATCGTATCAGAATATACAATTGGTGCAGTGACGAACTAGTAAAAAATAGAAGGAGGGGTATAGATGCAGTTTTATCGGTCACATGTTTTGATTTGTGGGGGAACAGGTTGTACATCATCAAAATCAAAGGAAATTAAACATGAACTTGTTAATCATCTTGTACGGTTAGGACTTGATAAAGAGGTACAAGTGGTTATGACTGGGTGCTTTGGTCTTTGTGAAGCTGGACCTATCGTTATCGTTTATCCAGAAGGAACGTTCTATTCTAAAGTTCAAGTTAGCGATGCAGTACGTATTGCAGAAGAACACTTATTAAAAGGTCGTATTATTAAAGATCTTTTATTCAAAGAAGCTTTAGAAGAAGGTGAAATTAAAGCAGTTAATGAAGTAGAATTTTATGCCAAACAAACAAGGGTTGCTCTGAGAAATTGTGGGAATATTAACCCAGAAAATATCGATGAGTATATTGCACATGATGGATATCGTGCCTTAGGAAAAGCTTTGACTGAAATGACACCAGAACAAGTTATTGAAGAAGTTAAAAAATCAGGATTAAGAGGCCGTGGTGGTGGTGGTTTTACAACAGGTCTTAAATGGGAGTTTACTTATAAATCAAAATCAGATAAAAAATATGTGGCCTGTAATGCAGATGAAGGGGATCCTGGAGCCTTTATGGATCGTTCTATTTTAGAGGGAGATCCACACTCAGTTTTGGAAGCAATGGCTTTGGCTGGATACGCTATCGGGGCTGATACAGGATATATTTATGTTCGCGCTGAATATCCGATTGCTGTTAAACGGTTAAGCATTGCCATTGAACAAGCACGAGAATATGGATTACTTGGTCATGGAATTTTCGGAACAGATTTTAACTTTGATATTGAGTTACGACTAGGTGCGGGAGCTTTTGTTTGCGGTGAAGAAACAGCTTTAATTGAATCAATTGAAGGAAAACGCGGGATGCCAAGGCCAAGACCACCATTTCCAGCTGTTAAAGGGGTATGGGGAAAACCAACGTTATTAAACAATGTTGAAACTTATGCCAATGTTCCACTCATTATTTTAAAAGGTGGAGAGTGGTTCGCAAGGATTGGGACTGAAAAATCAAAAGGAACAAAAGTTTTTGCTTTAGGTGGAAAGATTAACAACACCGGATTAGTTGAAATTCCAATGGGAACAACATTAAAAGAAGTGATTTACGGTATTGGAGGAGGGATTCCAAACGGTAAAAAATTTAAAGCTGCACAAACTGGAGGACCATCAGGAGGATGTCTAACAGAAGAACTGTTAGATACAGAAATTGACTTTGATAATTTAGTGAAGCTTGGATCTATGATGGGATCAGGTGGAATGATTATTATGGATGAAGATAACTGTATGGTTGATATCGCAAGATTTTATTTAGATTTTACATGTGATGAGTCATGTGGAAAATGTACACCTTGTCGTGAAGGAACAAAACGCATGATGGAAATTTTAAATAGAATTACCGAAGGAAAAGGTGAGCTTTCCGATTTAGATGAGTTAGAACATTTAGCAGAATATATTAAATCAAGTTCTTTATGTGGACTCGGTCAAACAGCACCCAATCCAGTTCTATCAACACTCTCTCATTTTAAGGATGAGTATTTAGCTCATGTTGTTGATAAACGCTGTCCATCAGGGGTTTGTACGAAGTTATTAGAATACTTTATTACCGATAAATGTATTGGATGTGGAATGTGCGCCAAAGCCTGCCCAGCATCATGTATTAAACCGGTTGGTGAAGTAGTGAATGAAAAAACAGGACGTCGTCGTCATGTGATTAATAAAGTAGATTGCATTAAGTGTGGGGCTTGTATGGCTACTTGTCCACCAAAAATTAGTGCAATTGTAAAGCGATAGGGGGGATTAGAAATGGAATTAGTCAATCTCACAATGAATGGAATAGCTTTGCAAGTTCCGTCTCATTATACGATTTTAGAAGCTGCACGCGAAGCGGGAATTAAAATTCCAACCTTATGTTTTTTAAAAGATTTAAATGAAACAGGTGCTTGTCGAGTGTGTGTGGTTGAAGTAGAAGGGGCTCGTTCGCTTGTGACGGCTTGTAATATGAAAGTTTCGGAGGGAATGAAGGTTCACACTCATTCAAGTAAAGTGTTAGATTCAAGAAGAATGACGGTTGAGTTACTACTTGCTAATCATAATGTCGAGTGTACAACTTGTGTGCGAAATCATAACTGTGAACTAAAACAATTATCAAATGATTTAGGATGTACGGGTCGTCATTTTAAAGGGGAACGTCGAGAAACGATTTATCGAGATGATTCATATTCAATTGTGCGTGATACATCAAAATGTATTTTATGTGGACGTTGTGTTGCCGCATGTCGTGAAAAAGCAGGGGTTGAGGTTTTAGCTTTTAATCAACGTGGGTTCAAAACTTATATCGGTCCAGCGTTTGAAGCATGTATGGATGACGCAGGTTGCATTCATTGTGGACAATGTATTGCCGCTTGTCCAACCGCCGCATTGCAAGAACATTCAAATATTAATCAAGTTGTTGAAGCTATCAACGATCCAAATAAAATGGTTGTTTTTCAAGTTGCCCCTGCTGTTCGCGCAGCACTTGGAGAAGAATTTAATTTACCAATTGGAACATGTGTAACTGGAAAAATTGCGGCTGCACTTCGTCGTATTGGAGGACCAAGCAGTAAAGTTTTTGATACAAACTTTAGTGCTGACTTAACGATTATGGAAGAAGCTTATGAATTGGTTAATCGAATTCAACAGGGAGGAGTCCTTCCAATGATTACATCTTGTTCTCCAGGATGGATTCGATTGGCGGAACAATATATGCCAGATGTCTTACCACATCTTTCGACTTGTAAATCACCACAACAAATGTTTGGAGCTATTTTAAAGTCTTATTGGGCAGAAAAAAATAATATTGATAAATCATCGATCTATTGTGTTTCTGTTATGCCGTGTGTAGCTAAAAAAACTGAATTAAAACGTGAAGAATTAGCGGTTAATGGAATAGCGGATGTTGATGCATCCATCACAACGCGAGAATTGGCTCGAATGATTCGCATGTATGGATTAGATTTTAATGCATTACCAGATGAAACATTTGATCAACCACTTGGTGAATATAGTGGTGCTGGAACTATTTTTGGGGCAACAGGTGGTGTAATGGAAGCGGCCTTAAGAACAGCAGCAGATGTATTAAGTGGTCAATCTTTAGAACAAATTGAATATGAAGCAGTACGCGGTGTTGAAGGCGTTAAAGAGGCAACCTTAACCGTTGGCGATTTAACTTTGAATGTAGCAGTTATTCATGGTGGAAAACAAGCGCTTGAAACAGTGAATCAGTTATTAACGAGTGATAAACCTTACCATTTTATTGAAGTGATGGGATGTAGTGGCGGATGTGTTGCTGGAGGAGGACAACCTCATATTCCAGCTCACTTATTTAATAAAGGATTAGATATACGAGAAGAACGAGCAAAAGCTCTTTATGAAGATGATAAAGCCCAAGTCATTCGAAAATCGCATGAAAATCCTGTGATTCAAAACGTATATGCAGAATATTTAGGAACACCAAACAGTCATTTAGCTCATGAGTTACTACATACTCATTATGAGAAAAAAGACTTGTATATAAAAAAGTTAAACGAAACAAACTAATCAAGATTATAGTAAATACGAGTCGTATTTGATTATAATGTTTAAATGTTTTTATTTTAAAGCATATTCCTTTGATAGTTTTAAGAGTTTAGGTATACTATAACTGTAACCGAGATTTAATTGATTATGAAAAGTTATAATGTTTTAAATCAAAATTTGATGATATTAGCTGGAATAAAGGTTAGTAAATAGGTTTGTGACTAACGTTTATGCGGTATGGTATTAAATGTATAAAAATGAAATAAAAGCATTTTGCTTTCGTTGTTGATTAGTGTTAGGTATAGTATAATTGTATCGTGTATATATTACAAAATGTATTAAAATCAGGGAGGTTAATGTTATGTCTAAAGTGTTCCAATCAATGGATGGATGTCAGGCAGCTGCATATGTTTCTTATGCTTTTACAGAAGTAGCGGGAATTTATCCAATTACGCCTTCGACTCCAATGGCAGAATATACAGATTTATGGGCTTCACAAGGTAAAAAGAACTTATTTGGTGCGCCAGTTAAGCTTGTTGAGATGCAATCTGAAGCTGGGGCAGCTGGTACCGTTCATGGTTCTTTACAAGCTGGGGCTTTAACAACAACATATACAGCATCACAAGGTTTATTATTAAAAATTCCTAACATGTATAAAATCGCAGGGGAATTATTACCAGGTGTTATCCATGTTTCTGCTCGTGCTCTTGCTGCACAAGCATTATCAATCTTTGGGGATCACCAAGATATTTATGCAGCACGTCAAACAGGATTTGCGATGCTTGCAACAAGCTCAGTTCAAGAAGTGATGGACTTAGGAGGGGTTGCTCACTTAGCAGCTATCAAATCAAGTGTTCCATTCTTACACTTCTTTGACGGATTCCGTACTTCACATGAAATTCAAAAAGTTGAAGTAATGGATTACGAGGACTTAGGAAAATTATTAGATTATGACAAAGTTCGTGAATTCCGTTCACGTGCGATTAACCCAAACCACCCAGTAACTAAAGGGTCAGCACAAAATGACGACGTTTACTTCCAAACACGCGAAGTACAAAATAAATACTACGATGCAGTTCCTGGTATTGTAGCAGATTATATGGAAAAAATTTCTGAAATTACAGGTCGTCCTTATGCACCATTTATGTATTATGGAGCAGAAGATGCAACAGATATTATCGTTGCAATGGGATCAATTACAGAAACAATTAAAGAAACAATTGATTATTTAATTAAAACTGAAGGACGTAAAATTGGTTTAATTACAGTTCACTTATATCGTCCATTTAGTTCTGAATACTTCTTCAAAGTATTGCCAAGTACAGTAGAACGTATTGCAGTATTAGACCGTACAAAAGAACCAGGAGCACCAAGTGAACCATTATGTTTAGATGTACGTTCAATCTTCCATGGTCGTGAAAATGCACCAAAAATTATTGGAGGACGTTTCGGTTTATCTTCAAAAGATACAACACCTTCACATATTTTAGCAGTGTATGAAAACTTAGCTGGAGAACAAAAAGATGATTTCACAGTTGGTATTGTCGATGATGTAACATTCAAATCATTACCAATTAATAAAGAAATCATGGTATTAGAAGATCACGTAACAGAAGCTTTATTCTTCGGTTTAGGATCTGATGGGACAATCGGAGCTAATAAAAATACAATTAAAATCATCGGAGAAAATACTGACTTATATGCACAAGCATACTTTGCATACGATTCAAAAAAATCAGGCGGTTTAACACGGTCTAATTTACGTTTTGGTAAAGATGTGATCCGTGCTCCATATCTAGTATCAACTCCAAGTTTCGTATCTTGTTCAATGGATACATACATTGGTAAATACGATATGATTAGTGGATTACGTCAAGGAGGAACATTCTTATTAAATACTGTTCACTCTAAAGAAGAAATCGTTGAAATGTGGCCAAATAGTTTCAAAAAACAATTAGCAGAGAAAAATGCGAAAGTATACTTAATTGATGCCGTAACATTAGCTAAAGAAATTGGATTAGGACGTCGAACTAATACAATCATGCAATCTGCATTCTTCAAATTAAATGAGCAAATCATGCCATATGAAACAGCTCAAACATTAATGAAAAAATATGTTGAAAAATTATATTCACGTAAAGGTGAAGCAATTATCTCAATGAACTTCGCTGCTATTGATAAAGGAGCAGAGGGATTAGTTGAGTTAACAGTAGACCCAGCATGGGCCAACTTAACAGACGAAGAAGTTCATGTTGATGAAACTCGACCACACTTCGTAAAAACAATTGCTGATCCAATTAATCATAATGATGGAAATAATTTACCAGTTTCAGCATTCGTTGATTATGCTGATGGAACAATGGTAAATGGTTCTGCGGCTTATGAAAAACGTGGGATTGCAAACTTCGTTCCAAAATGGATTGAAGAAAACTGTATCCAATGTAATCAATGTGCGTTCGTTTGTCCTCATGCTGTTATCCGTCCATTCTTAGTGACTGAAGCAGAAAAAGAACAAGCTCCAGAAGGAACACGTACATTAAAAGCGATTGGAAAAGGATTAGATGGATTAGAATATTGTATCCAAGTTTCAACACTGGATTGTACAGGATGTGAAGTTTGTGCACATATCTGTCCAGGTAAAAAAGGAAATAAAGCCTTAGTTATGGTTCCAATTAGTGAAGAATTAGAAGCAGGACAAGCAGAACGTTCTGACTACTTCTTCAATAAAGTAACTTATAAAGATGATTTATTACCAAAAACAACAGTTAAAGGTGCTCAATTTGCTCAACCATTATTCGAATTCTCTGGAGCATGTGCTGGATGTGGAGAAACTCCATATTTAACATTAATGACTCGTTTATTCGGTGATCGTATGACAATTGCCAATGCAACAGGATGTTCATCAATCTATGGTGGTTCATTCCCAGCAACACCTTATACTACAAATGCTAATGGAGAAGGACCAGCATGGGCTAACTCATTATTCGAAGATAATGCAGAATTCGGATTTGGTATGCATGTGGCTGCTGAGACATTACGTAACCGTATTGGAATCATCATGGAAGAAAATATGGAAAACGTAGAAGCTGAATTAGCAGAATTATTTACGAAATGGTTAGATAACCGTCATAATGGTTCAGTAACAAAAGCATTAGCACCACAATTAGAAGTTGCTATTTCTTCATCAGCTAATGAAGCAGTTAAAGAAATTTTAGACTTAAAAGATTACATCGTTAAACAATCTAACTGGATTGTAGGTGGAGATGGATGGGCATATGACATCGGTTATGGAGGATTAGACCACGTTATCGCTAATAATGAAGATGTTAACATCTTAGTATTAGATACAGAGGTTTACTCAAATACTGGTGGACAATCATCTAAATCTTCTCGTGCCGCTTCAATTGCTAAATTTACTGCGGCTGGTAAATCAGGTAAGAAAAAAGACTTAGCAGCGATTGCAATGTCTTATGGACACGTATATGTTGCTCAAATTTCTCATGGTGCTAGCCAAGCTCAAGTATTAAAAGCATTCATGGAAGCAGAAGCTCATGAAGGTCCATCAATTATCTTAGCGTACTCACCATGTATCGCTCACGGTATTAAGGGTGGATTAGCTAATAGCCAATCTCAAGCTAAATTAGCAACAGAATGTGGATATTGGCCAACATATCGCTTTGATCCAAAATTAATCGATCAAGGTAAAAACCCATTAACAATCGATTCTAAAGCACCAAACTGGGATAAATATCAAGACTTCTTAATGAGTGAAGCTCGTTATGCTCAAGTTACAAAAATCAACCCTGAGCATGCACAACGCTTATTAGATGAAAATAGAAAAGAAGCACAACGTCGTTATCGTCAATTAGAACGTATGGCTGCTCTTGACTATTCAGAAGAAGCAATTGAAACAAACGAATAATATAGATGAAACAGGTCAGTTAATCTGACCTGTTTTTTTATGTCTAATCGAAGGTGAAGCTTTTATAAAACAGGATAGAAAATAGCCAAGATGGTCTCAGACTTAAAGGATATATTAGAAAGGAAACGTAGAATGTTTATGTATTGAGAATTATTTTGTTAGGGCAATGTATCGCATAATAAAACGACAAAGGTGAACAAAAAACTACAAAAAACAAATAAAAACCAAAAATAAACCGCTTTCATATAGTTTGTGTGTAACGGGTTACTAAAAAATAATATGAATTAATAATCATCTGACAAAAGACGCTAAAATCAAACGTTTAGTCGTGTTAGGATTATGAGGTAATAAAGAGGGTCATGGAGGAAATGATAAAAAAGAAATAGAGATGGCCGAAATATTGCAAGGAAGAATGGGGGATTATTAAATGAAAACATTAGCCATGATTTTAGCCGGAGGACGAGGATCAAGACTTGATATTTTATCATTAGGAAGAGCTAAGCCTAGTGTTCCATTTGCAGGGAAATTCAGAATTATTGACTTCGTTTTGAGTAACTGCTCAAATTCAGAAATATATGATATTGGAATTTTAACTCAATACTTACCATTATCATTAAATGAACATATTGGGGTTGGACAAGCGTGGGATTTTGACCGTAAAAATACAGGGGTGACGCTATTACAACCATGTGAAGGATTGTCATCTGATGAATGGTATACTGGAACAGCAGATGCTGTTTATCAAAATATTAGCTATATTAAACGTAAAAATCCTGATTATGTGTTGATTTTATCGGGTGACCATATCTATAAAATGGATTATCGTCCTTTAATCGATCAACATATTAAAACGGGAGCAGATGTAACGGTCTGTGCTCAAGAAGTGGATATTAGAGAAGCCTCACGCTTTGGAATTTTAACAGATGATGAAAATGGACGCATTATTGAGTTTGAAGAAAAGCCAGCAGAGCCAAAAAGTAATTTAGCTTCAATGGGGATTTATGTGTTCACAACAGATGTTTTAATTAATACTTTACAAGAGTTGAAAAAAACAGGATTAGATTTTGGTGGTGATGTTATTCCTCACTTAATTCATCATGGAAATGTGTATTCTTATCGTTTTAATAGCTATTGGAAAGATGTAGGAACTTATGAGTCTTACTTGGAGTCAAACTTAGAATTAACAACAACGGTTGATAAAATTCAATTAGATATGTATGACAAAGATTGGGTTATTCATACAAGAAGTGAGGAAAAACCAACAGCTAAGTTTGGTTCAAAGGCGCAAGTATGCCAAAGTTTAATCTCTAATGGATCGATTATCGCAGGATCTGTTACAAAATGTGTTATTAGTCCAGGGGTACATATTCATCCAAATGCAATCGTTCGAAACAGTGTTATCATGAATGATACAGTGATTGAAGAGGGGTGTATCATTGATGGAGCGATCATTGATAAAAATGTTGTCATTGGAAAAGGTTCAATCATTGGACGAGGAAAAGTACATTGTCCAAATGAAGAAAAACCAAATGTTTTATCAAGTGGATTAAATGTTATTGGTAAGGGTGTATGTATTCCAGAAGGGACAATTATTGAACGAAATGTTCGTATTTTCCCTCATGCAGAAGCAAACGATTTTAATGAACAAATCATTACATGTGGTCGAACAATCCGTCCGTCTAAGGAGGCATAACTGGTGAAAGTAGCCTTTGTATCCTCTGAAGTATATCCGTTTATTAAAACGGGAGGATTAGCTGATGTTGCCTATGCCTTACCGAAAGCATTAGCTAAACTTGGACATGATGTTCGTGTCATTTTGCCAGCCTATAAGCAAATTCCTGAAGGATTACTTCAGGGAGCTTATTGGGTAACGAATGTAGAGTTAATGGGAAAAACGTTCTGGATTAACTGTGTTGAATCAGAAGGTGTTAAATATTATTTAATATTTGAACCACTTTTTTCAAATCGTGATTCAATTTATGAAAATGATGATCGTGATTATCAATTTGCGATGTTTTGTGAAATCACATTAAAATTATTAAAAAATATTAACTTTCAAGCAGATGTCATTCATACTAATGATTGGCAAACGGGATTAATTCCATTTTTTATGCATCAACGTTATTATGCAGATCCATTTTATTATGATACGAAAACACTTTATACCATTCATAATCTTCGTTTCCAAGGTATTTTCAGTTCTCAAGCAGTTCGTGCACTTGGGTATCGGTTTGATGATATTAGCATTAATTACATGCAACTTGGAATTCAATATGCGACGAAGGTTAATACGGTAAGTGAAACATATGCGAAAGAAATCCTTACTGATTTTTATGGAGAGCATTTAAATCATAATTTATGGATGAGAAAAGCGGATTTAAGTGGAATCGTCAATGGAATTGATGTGGATTTGTTTAATCCTGAGGTTGATTTATCACTGCGTAGTCAATATTCAGTTGAGACGCTTTATTTAAAAGCTGATAATAAAGAAGAGTTACAACGCCGCTTTGGAATGGAAGTTAATAAAGAAATGGCTTTAATTGGAGTGGTCACACGATTAGATTCTCAAAAAGGTTTGGATTTAATGGCCTGTGTGATGGAAGAAATGTTAATCCATGATCATGTTCAATTCTTTATTTTAGGATCGGGAGAGGCGAAGTATGAAGCATTTTTCCAATCTCTTCGCG
>NZ_CALIOS010000011.1:0-1980 GCF_938044715.1 uncultured Turicibacter sp. | reverse complement strand
AGATACGTGGTTGATTTCCGAGAAAATCAATATCAAATTGGCACACCCCTCGATAAGAACAAAAATCACATGCTTTACGATCGCCATGATGACTTGGATTAATCTGAAGAGAACCTTGCGTAATTTTCGTCGCGGCACGTTCAATGGTTTGATTCGTATAATTTCGTAACATCGAAAGTTCAGCCGGAGATAACGTCGATGTCCCACGACTTGAAAAACTTCCATCTTTTTTTAGCGTAATAGGGACGACATCACTTTTTAAGCGATCCGTTATTCGATGATCACTGAGTGTCACCACGTCATAATCATCCGGTAAATAACCTTTCATTTTAAAATCCTCTTGATGTAGCCTTAATATTTGCTCTTCTAACGCCACATCTCTTAATAAATCTTGATCGTCTTTTGAAATAATGGGGCGATGAACATGGAAGTACAAGAGTCCTCCGACTTCTGCTGGCATGTCAATTAATTGCAGGGCATTCGTGACCACGACATCTAAATACGTTAATAGCTGTAAACTCAAACCATAATAGACCTTATCAAGCTCTAAATCTTGTTGACTCGATTTATAATCGACAATTCTTAAATAAGCTTGCGATTCATCTTTTGATTTAGCAACATCAACACGGTCAATAATTCCTTTTAATGATAATTTAAATCCTTTTCCAATCGGGCGTGAATCGATGTGAATTCCATTTGATTTTCCAGTTTGGAATGGCAACTCAAAAAACATCGGCTTAAACTCACTTTGGCTACTTTGATACTTGAGTCCAATTAACGTCTTATAAACAACATGAGTCAATCGCTCCGTTAACTTCATCATACGTTTATTTTGTTTTAAAATCTTATATAACAACTGTTCACTCAACTCATCTGACACCATTTTAGCAAGTGTCTGACACTCATCTTGCGTTAAATCAGCAAATGTTCGATTCTCCTTTTGAATCATTGTAGCAATGCGTTTTAATGCCTCATGATAAAGCTCACCAATATGCGGTAAATCAAGTTGATAACGTTCTCGATCTTTTAATTGTAATCCATAGCGTAAATAATGAGCGAATTCACACTGGTTAAACAACTCCAGTCTTGAAACACTCGCCACAATTTCTTCACTATAAAGTTTTTTCGTCAACACTTCATCTAAATTAGTTACCTCATTTTCATATCCTAAAATTCTCATAACCATTTGATAAATCAATGGATTATGTTCCTTGTAATACGCTAATAATGGTTCATAGTAAGAACGATACGCTGGATTTTGTTTGAGATGCGCTAATAAATGAGCAACTGATTGATTCAATGTCGTTAGTTGTTCATATAAATCGTCATCAAATTCACGACCAATGTGCGCCTCTTGTGAAAGCGGGAACATTTCTTTTAATTGATTATAAACGTATGAAGGTAAAAACTCTTTCCCTTCATCATTACTGCTCACATAAGAAAGTGTTAACGTTTGTTTAGGTGAGGTAAACACGGTATATAGGATAAACTGTTCATCTTGTTGACTTTGCTCAAGACTAGGTGCTAGTTCAATGCCTAACTCTTTTAATTGTTCACGTTCTACTTCACTTAAGAGACTACTCTCTCCCATAACACTCGGAATTTGCCCCTCATTCACGCCAAGAACAAACGCATGCTTAATTCCATACTGTCCTGCTTCACCTAAATCCGTAACTAATTGATAACGGGCACGTCTTAATTCGCCAACTGAAACTTGATCAAGTCGTGGTGGAACAGTCGCATAAGACATTTCTTCAAGTCCTGCTTTAAAGACCGTTGCAAAATTTTCTAGACTAACCGCTTCTTCTTGTCCAATTTCAACGAGTTGCTCAAATAGCTCAAGCACTTTATTCCAAACTTGTTGATGCTGTTTAAGTAACTTTAAATGCTGCGTCTCTTCAGCACTTGACTCAAGTAGTGCTAGCTTTTGTGGAATTTGGGCTTCTTCTAAGAAGGTAAAGGTCGCAACGGCAAACTCCT
>NZ_CALIOS010000010.1:0-5940 GCF_938044715.1 uncultured Turicibacter sp. | reverse complement strand
CACACTTTTGATGAATTAGATCGTTGTGGTAAATGTGCAGTTGAAAAGTTGAAAGTTGGTAAGCTAACATTTCCAGGGCAAGAGAAGCACTTAAATAGGTTATTAGCACCTCATCTATTGAGGTATGTCATGGGTGAGGTTACTAAACCAAGACGTAAGAAGAAGGTTAGTGAGAATCAGTTGAGTTTATTTTGATAGAAGAACTATTTTATGAGGTGATAGTGTGAGAATTTTAAAAAAAATATGGCTGAATCAATGGTTTAGAATTCTGTTCATTTTACCTTTTCCATTATGGTGTTTGCCTTTAGCGGTTATATATGGCATCGATGTGAATTTGATTATAGCATTTTATTTAATTCTGTTCGTGTTAGCGTGTAAATACAATAATTAAAATAATGATCTATGAGGTGAAAATATGAGAGCAACAGAGATAAGAGATAGATTACTAGGAATCGCTAATTATGTAGACAGATGGATAGATGAAAAAAGGTATTGTTGAAATAGAAGAAGATTCATTTGAAGAGAAGTGCCTAAGTAAAGATTTAAGGAATCTAATATTTGAAATTAAATATAAGGAATAAAAATAATGATCTATGAGGTGAGGATATGAGTAAAGGTTATGTAGTTGGCTATGTAGATGTTTATGTCGCTTGTTCTTCTAATGATGGTGTATTAGTCGGTAGTACAGACGTGGAGAGAGCTAAATTCGTACTGGAAAGCTATTATCTTAGTGATGTAGCCGATGGAGTGATAGCAGATTATTGGATTGAAGTTTATGACGGGAAAAATATAATTGGAATCATTGATTTCAATAAAAAAACATTAGGATTCAGTAGTCAGTTTATAGAAAACTAGATCTAAGAGGTGAGAGTATGCCAGGTTTAAGTGATTTAGAGTTAATCTGTTTAACTATTTGTGTTTGTGTGTTTTTTATCAGTTGTGCGTTAGGAGGAGGGTTTAAAAAATGAGTAAAATTCATTTGAGATTAAGTTATAAGAATATTTTGATTTTAAAGCATTCGTTAGAGCAAAGAATTGAGATTCACGAAACGATTTGGGGGACGTTAAGGCAGTATGTTACACCCGAAAGTCCACATTATGAAATGTATTTAAAAGAAGAAAAGGAAAACGAGGAACATAAACGCTGCTTAGAAGCTTTGATCAAAGAAATGGCCACAGGTGGTTATAGATATGTAGCTGGACAAGAAAGCAATATCTTCGGGGATAAGTATTTAGAGAAATATAAAGAGCAGTTTAAAAAATAATTTATGAGGTGAGGATATGTATTTTGTAGATGAGATTAATAAAATGATTGGAGAGTTAGAAGATAAAGGAGAGGTGAGTGATGGTTCACATACCTTTAATGAGTTGTATTATCACAGAATGGTGTTATTTTCATTGTTTGTGAATTTTTGGCACGGAAACTCGTGGAAGAGTTGGAAGCATCATGACGGAACGATGTATGAAGATTATTTTATTGTAGGGATTACAACACCAGAAGGAGATTATTCATATCATTATCATAAGGATTATTGGGATAGGTTTAAAGTTATGGAACTTGAATGCGCCCCAGAGTGGGATGGTCATAGTCCGAGCGATATTGATAGATTATATAGCGTGTTTGAACAGTAATTTAAACAAATGATCTATGAGGTGAGGATATGATGACAACTAGCGATAGCGTGATTTGTAGAAAAGCAGTCGAAACATTTGGAGTAGATATACAACAAATCGTAGCTATGGAAGAGTTAGGAGAACTAATACAAGCAATCTCTAAAATTGCAAGATGGGAATATAGTCAATCAGAAGATTTAGAAACATTATCAGAGTATATTGATAATCTAGCTGAAGAAATAGCAGATGTGGAAATCATGTTAGAACAATTAAAACAATGTCATGGGTGCCATATTCAGGTTAATGATCATAAAAGAAAGAAATTAGATAAATTAAAAAGTATGGTGGAGGGATGAGGGTTTGAAATTTCTAGGTGTAATCCTAATTCTAATAAATGTAGGATTTGCGATAACAGGGATGAAGTTAGCATTTGAAGAAGAGGGAGAAAAAGAGTACTTTATATTTTTATGGATCCTGATAGTTATATTTGGGTTTAATGGGTTTTATATGATGCAAAGCATGTAAGTAATAAATCATCAAGAAGCGGGATAAGAGGTGAAGAAATGAATGTAAGAAAAAAATTTGAAGATTATCGATTTATGACAAAGAATAGACCGCTTGTAGAAGGTGAATTAAATCGAATAGATAATCTTGTTAGGATTAAAACATCAGGAATTAAAGCCGAGGGTGGATACTCTAGCAAAGATACTATGGACTATTACAACGATTTGATTGCACGTAAGCAACGTCTGGAGACAACGTTATTAGAATATGATTTATTGATTGAATTGGTTAATGATGCACTAGGGTTATTAAAGAAGGAGATGCCAATCGAATATGAAGCAATCAAGATGTATCATATTGAATGTAAAAAAATCTTTCAGATCATGTCTAAATTGAGTTTTAGTAAGAGCCAATGTTGGGTTTATATTAGACGTGGAGAAAAAGAACTATCACAGTTATTCGACATTGTCAAGTAGTTACGTTAAACATAGGACAAACATAGGACAAAGACAAGACAAATATAGGACATTTTTATCCAAAATATGTGGTATTATGATAGAGTGATAATTTATCACAGATGTTCTTAATTGCTACAAACAGTCATAAAAATCTCATAGTTAAAGTCATATCGAAGGGTATGGCTTTTCTTTATGCCTTTAGGAAAGAGGGTGATGGAATGAATGACAAAGTACGAGACTCACGTTAGAAATCGTCTAAGTGAGATTGAAGCATGGGCAAAGGCTGGTGTATCAGATAAACAGATTGCTAAAAATTTAGGAATTGCTTATTCAACCTTTAGGCAATACGTTAAAAAATATTCAGAGTTAGATTCTGTTCTAACTAAAGGAAAGCAAGAGGTTGATGAAAAGGTTGAAAATGCTTTGCTAAAACGGGCATTAGGTTATACTTACGATGAAGTAAAAGAAACCTATGATGGTGATCAACTAACAAAGCGACAAGTAGTGACTAAGCATGTTCCAGCTGATGTGGGAGCTATGATCTTTTGGTTGAAGAATCGACGGCCACAAGATTGGAAGAGTGATTACCATAAAGTGAAACATGATGAAAAAGTTTTAGAGTTGAGAGAAAAAGAATTGGAGGCAAAGGCGTGGTAATGTGTTTAAAACATTAGATTCTTTTTATAAGTCAGATAAATGGATTAAATTCCGGTTAGCCTATATCGGTGAACATAATCCAATTTGTGCTGATTGTCAGAAGTTCATTATTGAGTCTAAAGAGTTACACCTGCACCATATTGAAGAATTAACCTTAGAAAATGTGAATGATGCCAATGTATCGCTCAATCCGGACAACATCGTTATCCTTTGTCATGACTGTCACAACAAGCGTCACCAACGATTTGGTTATGGATATGGCAATCGAAAGACGAAATGGGATAAAGGAGTTTATTTAGTTTATGGTCCACCATTTGCCGGAAAGAAAACATTTGTAAAGGAACAGATGCAACCAGGAGATTTAGTTATTGAATTGGATTTGTTGTATCAAGCTTTATCATTGCAGGAACGATATGTTAATCCATCAGAGATTAAAGCGAATGTTTTTGCTGTTAAAAATTTATTGTTAGATCAAGTGAAGATGAGATATGGAAAATATTCTCGAGCATGGGTGATTGGTGGTTATCCTGATCGAGCAGCACGAGAAAGATTAGCAAACGATTTAGGTGCAGAGATGGTCTTGATTGAAACAGATAAAACGGAATGCCTTAATCGTTTAACTCAGTGTCAAGATGAACGAGCGAATCAGAAGCGAGAGTTTAAACAATACATCGAACAATGGTTTGAAGAGTGGTGCTGACTACCCCCCGTATGATTCTTTTTTCTAAAGCACAGGGTATCCTTGAAGGGGAAGAGCCGTTTCACACACAGGGTAATTTTGAGTTTTTTTCTTGAAAATTTTCTGACAAATTTTTTCTGAATTTCGGCACTTTCGGCACCTATAAAAAAAGAATGCCGATTTTGAAAAAAGGTGGTGATAATTCATGGTAGGAAAAGAATATGAGCGAATCAAAAAATTATTTGATGGTGTTGATGAAAACCAATTGCAATTAGTGGATGGTGTTATTCTGGAAGCAGCTCGATGTAAAGTTGAATTAGATCGGATGCATGAAGTCATAAAAAAAACTGGATTAATCCAAGTTCATCCATCCAATGCAATGCTTCAAAAAGAGCTACCAGTCTCTAAGTTAATTGTTAAAACACGGGCTAACTACTTGAGTTATATCAATAAGCTATCTCAAATACTAGGGACAGTTGTAGATGAGGATGATGAGGATTTAGCTGGATATGAATAAGATAAGTTATCTCGTTGAGTATTACCAACAAATCAAATCTGGTAAGTTGATTGTCGGAAAAGAACTTCTATGGCAAGTCGAACAATGCTATTTAGAAATCACAGATGTAATTTATCAGAATCGGAATCATATTAAAATTGATTTTGATGAATCGAATAAAAGAATCAAATTTATTGAAGCAGAATGTCGGCACTTTGAAGCACCACATGCCGGAAAACCATTCCTATTAGAAATTTGGCAGAAAGCCTTTATTGAATGTATATTTGCTATCAAAATATACGATGAAGAGATTGATCAATACGTTAGAAAGTACCAAGAGGTGCTTTTTTTAGTTGGCCGAAAGAATGGTAAAACGCCTTTAATCGGTGCGATTTGTTTATCTGAATGGTTTTGTGGTGAGATGGGGAAGAAAATTCTATGTGCTAGTAATGACTATGAACAAGCTGATTTAATGTTCCAAGCGATTAATAGTATGAGAGAAGAAAGTCCGACCCTGTCTAAGGTGACAAGAAAGAATATTAAAGGAATTTTCTTTGGACATCCAAAGCAAAAGAAGAAAAAAGGTAAGTTTACGATACAGAATAAAGGAAGTATTCGTAAACTATCAGCTAAAACAGGAGCAAAAGAAGGTCGTAATATTGGGGTAGGCGCTGTTGATGAAGTGTTCGAGATGGCAGATGATAGTACAGTTATGCCAATTCGTCAGGCCTTATCAACACAGAATGAGCCTTTATACTTTGAGTTAACGACCGAAGGATTTACACATGACGGATATTTAGATAAGCGACTCATTGAAGCTAGGCAAGTTATAGCAGGTGAGATTGAACGTCCACGTTGGCTCATTTGGCTATATACCCAAGATAGTGAGCAAGAAGTTTGGCAAGATGAATCAAGTTGGATGAAGAGCAATCCAGGCCTAGGTAAAATCAAAAAAAGGTCGTTTTTACGAAATATGCTAGAAGAGGCGAAAACGAGTTCGAGTCGTCGTGCTTTTGTTTTGGCCAAAGACTTTAATATTAAGCAGAATAACGGTGCTGCATGGCTTCAAGAACAAGATATTATCAACGATTTAACGTATGAACCTGAAGATTTAGATAATAGCATTGCCATTGGTGCAGTGGATTTATCAGAGACGTACGATTTAACTAGCGCAAGAGTGATGATCATGAAACCTGGTAGCAAGGAGAAGTATTTCTTAGGTAAATATTTTATTCCAGAGAGTAAATTAGAAAAAGTGCCGAAATCTGAGCGGGATAAATACTTAGAATGGGCAAAATCAGGTCATTTACATCTTTGTAGTAGTGATGAAGTTGATTACACAGATGTAATGGATTGGTTCATTGAATTGTGGAAAAAACACAAAATTAGAGCGTTTAAAATAGGTTACGATAAATGGGAATCGAAACAACTTGTGGAAGCAATGGAAGAGTACGGATTTGATATGGTTCGTGTTCATCAAGATCACTTCACCATGAGTCATCCGATGAGGATGTTGGAAAATGATTTAAAAAA
>NZ_CALIOS010000009.1:0-4058 GCF_938044715.1 uncultured Turicibacter sp. | reverse complement strand
GAGCCTACGCCATCATCATCGTTAGTATCCCAATAACCTTTTAATCTAGGATCGTCTCCAGCATTATTCTCCATTTTTGCGTTAAACTTTTCTATTCCGTCTATTATAACCTGGTCATTAAAGTTTTCTTCTTTAAATAAATATCCATATGAAATGTCAGGTGGACAAAAGCAGAGAGTTGCAGCTGCAAGAGCAATAATAACTAATCCATCACTTATATTAGCAGATGAACCGACAGGGGCTCTTGATTCGAAATCAACGGATCAGTTACTCGACTTATTCACGACTATTAATGAATCTGGTCAAACCATTGTCATGGTAACTCATAGTACGAAAGCAGCAAGCCATGCAAATCGTGTATTGTTTATTAAAGATGGGGAGGTATTTCATCAATTATATAAAGGTTCAATGTCAAACGAGGAGATGTTTGAGAAAATTTCTCATTCCCTAACGGTCATGACTACTGGGGGGCGAACTCATGAATAAGTTTCTTTATCCTAAACTTGCTTGGATGAACATTAAGAAAAATAAGCAAACGTATATGCCATATATTCTGACTTGTATTGGCACAATGATGATGTTCTATGTGATGCATGCCATTTCTTTAAATGATGGATTACTTAATATGCCAAATTCTATGTCTTTACAAAGTATTTTATCAATGGGCGTTGTGGTCATCCTCATTTTTTCAGTTATCTTCTTACTGTACACGAATAGTTTTTTAATTAAGCGACGTAAGAAAGAACTTGGTTTATTTAATGTGCTAGGGATGGAGAAAAAACATATTGCTTGGGTATTGTTTTTCGAAACCCTCTTTACCTCGTTGATTAGTTTAGCATTTGGATTATTCGGGGGGATTATTTTAAATAAATTAATGTTCGTCCTACTACTAAGGTTATTAAAATTTGATATTCCACTAGGCTTTGAACTAGATATGGCATCTATTGAATTTACAGCGCAATGTTTTAGTCTTATCTTCATTCTGACGTTGATTTGTAACTTAGTTCAAATCTGGATGTCTAAACCAATTGAGCTATTAAAAGGTGGACAGGTTGGGGAAAAAGAACCGAAAACAAAATGGATTAGTGCCATCATTGGTGTTCTTTCGTTAGGAATTGGATATAGGATTGCTTTATCTGTTGAGACGCCTCTTGCTGCTATTCCTTTGTTTTTAGTCGCTGTTATCTTTGTCATGATTGGGACGTATGAACTATTTACAGCTGGAAGTATTGTGGTGTTAAAACTACTTCGAAAAAATAAGAAAATCTATTATAAAAAACATAACTTTATTGCGATATCAGGCATGATGTATCGTATGAAACAAAATGCTAAAGGATTAGCGAATATTTGTATTTTAAGTACGGCTGTGATTGTCATGTTATCTACAACGGTTTCACTGTATGTTGGGATGGAAGAATCGTTACATACTCAATATCCACAGGATGTTTTCCTTCGAGGAAATGATGTCAATGATGAAAAGATTAATCGTATAAATCAAATATTAGATGATAAAGTTAATGAATATCAGATAAAGCTTAAAGATGAGTTTCATTATAAAAGTAAATCGATGATGGCGACGTTAAAAGACGGAAACTATGCTTTAGGCCAAAATATAAGTTCTGATAGTTATTCATTTGGATTTATCTCAATCGATGATTTTAATCGATTAGAACAAACTGATATTCAGTTGAGTGTTGATGAGGTTCTAATCTTTTCAATATCGGGAACGTATGGAAAAGATTCAATAATGATTAATAATCAGGTATATCAGATTAAGCAGGAATTTGATGAAGTCAGTTTTCAACCCAAACAAGAAAATTCACTTTTTCCAGTCTATCTTTTAATCGTCAATGATATTCAAATTTTTGGCGAAGAGGATGTGTATTATAGTGTAGGATTTAATGTGGATAACACAGATGAAGTATCAGTAGAGTTTGTAGATTCCCTAAACACTGAATTTAGATTGAATTCCATTGATGCGTATGTTTCAGGGGCAGCATCGAGTCGAGCTGACTTTTTGATGAGTTATGGCGGATTATTTTTCTTAGGAATTTTCCTCGGAACACTCTTCTTAATGGCAACTGTGTTGATTATTTATTATAAACAGGTTTCAGAAGGTTACGATGATAAAGAGCGTTTTGAAATTATGCAACGTGTGGGGATGAGTAAACAAGAGATTAGAAAAACGATTCGTGTTCAAATTTTAATGGTCTTTTTCTTACCACTTATCTTCATGATGATTCATATTGCGTTTGCCTTCCCGATTATTACAAAGTTACTCGCTTTGTTCGGATTGATGAATACCCAACTTTTTTTAGCAGCTACGATTGGAACGATTGTCATCTTTGCTAGTATCTATGCATTAATCTTTAATTTAACAGCTAAAACATACTATAAAATTGTAGAATAAATAACGTTTAAACCCGATTAAATCCCCATCGATTTAATCGGGTTTATTTTGTTGTTATTAGTTATAAAACTGTCTAATAAAAGTCCACTGTTTATGAGATTTGTTCACTAAAGAATTAAAAATGAAAGTGCTATAATGATGCTAGCTAACATAGGGTTAGTCTTTTATGGAGAACTAATTAAAGGATAAAGAGGTGGACTAGTATGAGTTTAAAGTATGTATTTCCCAAGGATTTTTGGTGGGGAACGGCAACTTCAGGACCGCAAAGTGAGGGAGGTGCTGATGTAGATGGAAGAGGGCAATCTATTTGGGACTATTGGTTTCAAATTGAACCAGAAAAATTCCATAATCAAGTTGGACCAAAAGATACATCGACTTTTTATGCTAACTATAAAGATGATATTCAGTTATTAAAAGAGACGGGGCATAACTCATTTAGAACATCGATTCAATGGAGTCGTTTAATTCCTGATGGGATTGGTCGAGTAAATCAAAAGGCAGTAGATTTTTATAATAATGTTATCGATGAGTTAATTGAAAATGGTATTGAGCCATTTATGAATTTATATCATTTTGATATGCCAGCCACTATGCAAGAAATGGGTGGATGGGAAAATCGTGCGGTTGTAGAGGCTTATGCTGAGTATGCTAAGGTCTGCTTCGAATTATTTGGAGATCGTGTTAAACACTGGATCACATTTAATGAGCCGATTGTTCCGGTTGAAGCGGGTTATTTATATAATTGGCATTATCCAAATGTCATGGATGGAAAACGCGGGATTCAAGTCGCCTTCAATACGATGTTAGCGAGTGCAAAAGCAATAGAAGTTTATAAAAGCTTAAATTTAGATGGCCAAATCGGGGTTGTTTTAAATTTAACACCGTCTTATCCACGTTCGATTGAAAATCCTGATGATGTTAAAGCTGCACATATTGCGGATTTATTCTTTAATAATAGTTTCTTAGATCCATCAGTTAAAGGAGAGTATCCAAAAGATTTAGTTTCATTATTAAAGGAACATGATGTATTACCTCAATATGAAACAGAAGACTTAGAGGTTATTAAACATAACACAGTTGATTATTTAGGGGTAAATTATTATCAACCTCGTCGAATTAAAGCAAAAGAAAGTGAAGTTAATAAAGACATCTTTATGCCAGATTGGTTCTTTGACTATTATAAGATGCCAGGTCGTAAAATGAATCCTCATCGTGGATGGGAAATTTACGAAAAAGGGATTTATGATATCTGTCTTAATATAAGAGATAATTATGGTAATATTCCATTTTATATATCTGAAAATGGGATGGGAGTTGAAGGGGAAGAACGATTTCTAAATGCCGATGGAATGATTGAGGATGATTACCGTATTGAGTTTATTCAGGATCACTTAGCATGGTTACATAAAGCGATTCAAGAGGGGGCCAACTGCAAAGGATATCATCTGTGGACGTTTATTGATTGCTGGTCATGGTGTAATTCGTATAAAAACCGATATGGATTAATTTCACTGGATTTAACGACGCAAAAACGGACGATTAAAAAGAGTGGTCACTGGTTTAAGCAATTATCTGAACAAGGGGGATTCTAGTATGACAAAAATTATAAAATTAAATCCATTTTATAGCGAAAAAGTTTGGGGTTATG
>NZ_CALIOS010000008.1:0-8077 GCF_938044715.1 uncultured Turicibacter sp. | reverse complement strand
AATTGAATCAAAATCGAAAGCCTAAAGACTAGTTCTTTAGACTTTTTTTTGATTTTAAAAAATAATTTTCTGTTTTAAAGAGAAAAGAGGAATAAAATTCAAAAAAGAAGGAATACTAGTAAAGTTAAATCAAACATGTTTTTTAGGCTGTAAAACGACAAACATGTTAAAAAAAAATCTAAAATATGTGAAAAAAACACCTGTAACCGGTTACCGATTGAAGAAAAAGGGTATAATTTTAGTGAGAAATACGATATACTCTGAATGTGAAGATTGTGAAAAATTTTATTTAGGGATAATAAGTCAAATAATCATCTCTAAAATAAATACAAGGAGGAATTAGGTATGTTCAAGTACTTACAGCGTACAGGTAAAGCATTAATGCTTCCAATTGCAGCCTTACCGATTGCAGGAATTTTACTTGGAATTGGTGGAGCATTCTTAGGAATTGCAGGAATGAAAGATGCACCTGCAATTTATCAATCAATTGCAAATGTAATTAATAACTCTGCTTTCATTACAGCATTGTTAACGATTATGAAAAATATTGGAGATATTGTCTTTGGTAACTTACCAATTTTATTTGCGGTTGGTGTCGCAGCAGGTCTTGCTAAAAAAGATAAAGCAACAGCAGCATTAGCGGCAGTTTTTGGATTCTTAGTTATGAACCAAGTAATCTCAACATTATTGAGTTTAGGAATGACACAATTAGGTGTTTTAACTCCAGATAATGTTGGTGAATATGGAACTTATGTGACAACTAATGTTGGAATCTTCACGTTAAATATGTCTGTTTTCGGTGGGATTATTACAGGGATGGTAACATCAGCATTACATAATAAATTCTTTAATATTGAATTTAATCCTGTATTCTCATTCTTTGCTGGATCTCGTTTCGTTCCAATCATTACATCATTAGTTATGGCTATTGTTGGGGTTATCTTAGCATTTGCTTGGCCAGTGGTTCAAGGTGGAATCGCAGCGTTAGCTGAATTAGTTAATAGCTCAGGAAACTTCGGAACATTCTTATTTGGATTAATTGAACGTGCGTGTGTACCATTTGGATTACACCATGTATTCTATACACCATTCTGGTATGGTTCATTCGTTGAAGCTAATTTATTAATTGACGGTGTTCATACGACAGTTCAAGGTGCTAATACTGCTTACTTCGTTCAATTAGGTTCAATGGGTGACTTAGTTGGATTAGGAAAAGAAGGAATGCACGAGATTGTAAATGGAACAACTCGTTTCATGGCAGGGAAATTCCCATTCATGATGTTTGGTTTACCGGGTGCAGCTTTAGCTATGTATAAATGTGCAAAACCAGAAAAAAGTAAAGTGGTTGGTGGTTTATTAGGAGCCGCAGCTTTAACATCTTTATTAACTGGTATTACTGAACCTCTTGAATTCACATTCTTATTCGTTGCTCCAGTATTATTCGTTGTACATGCTGTTTTTGCTGGGTTATCATTCATGTTAATGGGAATGTTAAATGTATTCATCGGGATGACGTTCTCTGGAGGATTAATTGACTTTACATTATTTGGATTATTACCTGCAGGTGCGGGAGTATCAACAAATTGGTATTGGGTATTAATCATCGGTGCGATTTACTTCGTATTATACTATTTAGTATTCAGCTTCTTAATCAAAAAGTTTGATTTAAAAACACCTGGTCGTGAAGATGATAATGAAGAAGTAAAATTATACTCTAAAAAAGATTTCCAAGAAAAAACAGGTCAAGTAGAAGCTCAGTCATCTTCAGCTGCAGCAGGAGAAGATATTTGGAAGCAAAAAGCTCCATTAGTATTAGCTGCTTTAGGTGGAGAAGGAAATATCGAAAACTTAGATGCTTGTATTACACGTTTACGTGTTGAAGTAAAAGATACAGCTAAAGTAGACAAAGAACAATTAAAAGCATTAGGAGCCGCTGGAGTTATGGAAGTTAAGGGTGGAGTTCAAGCTATTTTTGGTGGAAACTCAAATACACTTAAAAACCATATCTTAGATATTATTGGTGACTAATTAAAAAAGCATGGCGAATAGGCCATGCTTTTTTTGAACGAAAAACTCTATAAGGTTAAAAGGAACCACTACATTCTATTAACCAGTATAGAGTTTGACACTATAATCCCATTTTATATTTTATATTACATTAAAGGAAAATTTTGAGACGTAACTGTTCCTTGCCCTGCAGACATTGTTCCGGTTGTTTGGGTTGGATAGGGAACAAATGATTGTTGTACCACTTGAGTAGGTGCAATGGTTTGTTGGACGACTTGCGTTTGGTTTTGTTGTAAGAATGGTTGTTGCATGATAGGAGTTGCAACAGGTTGAGGTGTAGCAAGGTATTCATCATAATAATAAGCTTCGGTTGTTTGACTCGGTGCAGTTACATAGTTATGTTGCGTATGATGATGATGAATATTTCGAATCACAACTGGTTTGATATGATCAACACGATGATAGTGATGTTGTTGATAAGGGCAAACTGTAGTTGGTTCTACCACCTGGCAACATGTTTCGTATGGCCCCATTGGTGGCATAGCAGGTGTCATTGGCGTAGGATTACATCCTGAGCATCTAGTATTTGTATTCATGATTTAGAACATCCTTTCATTTTGTAATTCAGTTACAGTATAGTATATTATCTTGGCTTATTTTTGAATGGTTTTGAGCCTATCACAAAATAAAAATTGAAAGGATTCTTTTACTTTTTATTGTTTTAGAAAGCAACATTGATCATCCCAATAATTAGTGAGGATGAACTGTCAAACGGATAAAATATAATCGGATTGATTTTACTCAGAAATAGAGTAGCCATGATATCTGATTTCATGTTTCTAATCATAACTACAATAACGCTTTGAAAAATCACAATCGCATCAAGATGCAAGATTCTTCCTTGATAGTCAGGAGAAGCCTCAGATTTATTATAAGATAAATACGGGATGGAAATTTGAAGTCAAATTGAGCTTATTATGAAAAAGAAGACTTTGGTGTTGGATTTGCTATTTAGAAGTGAAGCATATCTGTGAATTTTCAGTTTCTGTCATGAATGCTTGACGGATTCCTGTTAGTTTAATACGTTTTCCATTAAAATCAGAAATTTAAATCATTCATTCGAATAAGTATTATAGGTGATGATATCTTCATTTTATACCGATTACTCCTTTTATAAAGGCACTGTCGTTACTTCTAAAAATTCAACAATATAGGTTAAATAAAGACATAAAAAAAAGAGCCATTGGCTCTTTTTTTATGATTCAATGATGATTAAAGGAACCATCATTTCTTCTTTTGTTAATCCGGCATGAGTAGCTCCAAAGTCGAATCGTTTGGTAGTCATAGCTAAATAGCCAAGTACTTTTTTACCGGTTGCACATGCAAGGTAATCTCCGAGGAAATCAGTTGTTTTTCGGTGTGATAGTCCTTGTCCAAATAGTTGTTGATTCAGGACTTCTTGTTTGCTTAATAGGATGAATTCTTCTCCAAATAATCGGTTAAAACGCTCTTCAAATGCTTGCTTCATTTCAGGCTTAATGAAAAATGAAACGGCACGTTTTTCAATTGAAGGTGGCATGATAAAGCACTCATCTAATTCTTCGTATTCATTTAAATAAATGGTCGGTTCAACATCAATTAATCCATGATCAGCTGATGCAATAAATAAGGTATTAGATGTTGTTTCTACGATTTGTTTAAATAAATCATTAATTTCTTTTATTTTTTCTTTTGTTTCGTTTGAGTAGCATCCTGTTGAGTGCATTGTTTTATCTGGATCTGGCCAGTAAACAAAGATAAATTTATCATGAGGTGCATCGCAAAGTTTTTTTAACTCTGTAAAGACTTCTTTTGCTGATTCAACGCCTATTTTTGTGTTTTTACCTTGATACGCAATATAAGCGGGTTCTATCATGTAAGTTTTAATGCGTTGGTTCGTCGTTTGTTCAATTTTATCAAGAATATGTTCATACGGCATACAAGTGTGACCAGCATGTGGAGCGTCAATTTTTTCACCACTATAGCTATCCGTATTAATGAAGGTATCAATAAAACGTCCGTATTCTTTAAAGTATAAAGACCAGCCAAGCCATCCGTGTTCATTTGGTGATTTTCCACTGTAGTAAGCCGTCATTGCAGCTGTTGTCGTAGAAGGAAACACAGAGGTTAATTCTTTTATGATGTTTTGGTTTATAAAATCATCTGCTTTTAAATTTTGATTTAACATATCAATTCCCATTCCATCAAAAACCATTAAGACAACGTTTTGATGAGGTTTGTTTAAGGAGTTAGATAAGTCTTCAATCGTTGAGTAGTTAGATTCAATACCATAATGAGTTAAAATCGTAGAAATGGTATTCATAATACTATTGTTATAGTCTGGGTAGACAATATTTTTCATTTTTTTCACCTCTTTATTATCTTTTTTATTATAAATCATTTCCTAATGCTTAATCTACCTCAAAGCTTTTTATTTTGAAATTACTATCTTCTAATGTGAGAATTGAATCCGAAAATCTAGTTGCCAAAGTCATATCATGAGAAACAATGAATTGGCATAATCCCTGTTGTTTTAGTGGGTGAATCAAGTGGATATCAAATCTAGTTATTTTTTGATTTATAAATTCAATGGGAACAAAGTTATTATCATAACCAATCACAACCACGTCCTCTGAAGTTTGATTTTGGCAAACTGTGAGTATGATGACACATAGGATAAGAAATCGTATATAGTTTAGATTTTAAATTCATTGTTCTTCCTATTAGTTGCGGAAGCGCACGGTTTCATTTAGGCTCTTTTGGCGCGCATAACATATAAAAGAACAATAAAAAAACTCCCGTCTCTAGCTCATTTACTAGAGGACGGGAGTTTTTAGTATCTCACGAGGCCAACCTCATCAAGTACGACAAATAAAATTTGCTATAGCACGATAACGGGGGCAAGGGATTCAAAATAGTCTACCTAAAATCGAACTGATTTTTTCGGTGTTTAGCTCAGAGAGGTGTTCCATATTGTTTTAATATTTACACTCACCCTACGGAAACTCTCTATGATTAAAATGAAACCTTTACTATTTCTCTTCATTGTCATTTTTTATCTTAAAACATCCTATAATGCCCAAATGATAAATTGTCAACCAAATAGAAATGATTTTAAAAAAAATCAGAATGAAAAAGTATTAAAAGAACAAGGAAAGGCATCCTAAAAATAAGCCAAAACTCTAGTATTTTTGGAACTGGATTTACAAATTTCGTTGACATTCGACATCTGGAATAGTAGAATTTGAAACTGAGTCCCAATTTCTATTTTGGAGAGGTGTATAATGAATTTTACAAAAGGATATAAAACAAGGCAAAGAAGTCAAATATTAGGGTATCTCGCTAATAATTCTGATCGACATATAACGGCAGAGGATATCATGAACCACTTTAGTAAGAAGGGCGATAAAATTGGAAAATCAACGATTTATCGATATTTGAATGTATTAATAGAAAAAGGTGTTATACGAAAGTATGTCGAGGGAAAAAGTAAGATGGCCTGTTATCGCTATGTTAAGCAAGTTTGCTCTAAACAAAATATATATCATTTAAAATGTGGTGTGTGTGGTACTATTTTTGATACGGAGTGTGAAGCATTAGATGTTGCCGTTGTTTCTTTAGCTAGGAAGAAACATTTTACTTTAAATTTAAAAGAGACATTATTTTACGGTGTCTGTGAACACTGTTTGAAGGAAAAGAAAGACGAGTAGAAAGAAGAGAAAAGTTATGTTAAAAAATATTTTTAAAATTTATATTGAGGATTTAAAGCGTATCTTCACAAATTATGCTGCTTTCGTTGTCATTTTAGCACTGTGTATTTTACCATCACTTTATGCTTGGTTTAATATTAAAGCCTCTTGGGATCCATATTCTCAAGAAGCCACAAGCCAAATTAAAATTGGAGTGGTAAATAATGATGAGGGAACGATACTAAATGGAGAAGCAGTTAATATCGGAGACCAAGTTATTGAAGAATTGAAAAAAAATGATCTCATGGGATGGCAATTTGTAAGTGAAGAAGAAGCTGAAAAGGCACTGGATGAGGGAACATACTATGCAACGTTAACCATTCCAGGTAGTTTTTCAAATGATCTTACCTCTTTAGTTACAAATGATGTTCATAAAGGTCAGATTATCTACCGAGTAAATGAAAAAATTAATGCAATTGCACCTAAGTTAACAAGTAAAGGGGCAACAGGTGTTCAAGAAAGTGTAAATGAAACGGTCATCAAAACAGTAAGTAGTGTCTTATTAGAAACAGGGAAAAGTCTTGGTCTTGAAATTCAAGATACGCTACTTCCCAAATTAGCTTCTGTAGCAAACAGTTTAAATGAATTAACAACAAAATTTGGTTTGATTAATGAAACTGTCGCAAAAGCCAATGATGGGGGATTGAAATTGAAAGATTTAATATCTCAAATTCAAAGCGACTTACCAAAAATTCAAGAAACGTTAACCTCTGCACAGACGTTAACAAGTAGTATTGAAACGTTTATTTCAACCTCACAAGGAAGTATTAATGATTTATTTCCAACAGTGAAAGCTGATGTTCAACTCGTGACTGATATCACAGCAGAAATGATGAAGTATGTCGATGGACTTAAACAAGCAATTGAATCAGGTTCTGCAGAAGCACCAACGATGATTCAAAATTTAATTACAAAAGTGAATAGTGGAGAAAACCTAGTCGAATCTTTAGTTAAATTACTAGAATCTTTTAATAAAATTTCATTTGGAAAGCCATTGACAGGAATTATTGAACAATTAAATGGAATAAAAACAGAGCTTGTAAATATCTCTAATTTTTTACAGACATTATTTGATGAGGTTGTGAATAGTGGAGAACCTGATTTAACGCTTTTAAGTAAAGTTCAAACGGTTTTACAAGATGTTCAAACCATTTCAAGTGATTTAGTTAATCATTTTGATGATAAAGTTGCAGCTCCTTTGAATTCAATTTTAGATGAAGCTTATAAAACCTCTCAAAATGTTTTAACCGTTTTAAAAGATGCAGAAGCTAAATTACCTCAAGTTAGTGAATTATTAAATGTTGCTTATGAAGGAGCAGATACAGGAATTGAAGCGATTCAATATGTGAATGAAAAATTACCTCAAGCAGAAAATATTATTGCTGAGTTAGCAGGTAAGGTAACGGATATTAATAACAGTCAAGAGCTAAAAGATGTATTAGAACTGCTTCAATCGGCCGTACAAGAACGTGAAGATTTCCTATCAAACCCAGTGGAACTTGTAGAGGAAACAGTGTTTCCAATGCATAATTACGGAACAGCTATGACGCCGTTTTATAGTGTTTTAGCCATTTGGGTAGGAATGACGTTACTCGTTTCAATGTTATCTGTCAAGGCAAAAGGAGATTATCATCCAATTGAGGAATATTTCGGTAAATTCTTATTGTTTGTTAGCATTTCTCTTGTTCAAGCGTTGATTATAGCATTAGGAGACTTATATATCTTAAAAATTTATTGTATGAATTCTGGTTTATTTATTGTAAATTTACTCTTTACAGCCGTGACTTTCACCTTTATTGTTTACTCACTCGTTTCAGTCTTAGGTAATGTTGGGAAAGTTGCATCCATTATTTTATTAGTTCTACAAGTGGCGGGTTCTGGGGGAACCTTCCCAATTCAATTAACGCCGAAGTTCTTCCAAATGATTAATCCATTTTTACCATTTACGTATTCGATTTCAATGGCACGGGAAGCCATTGGAGGGGTTGTCCAAACCGTATTAACGAAAGATATCGTGATTTTATTGATTTTTATTAGTGCGGCCATTTTAGTGGCTATCTTCTTGAAAAAACCACTGAATAAATTATTGAGTGGTTTTGCAGAGAAATATGAAGAAAGTGGTCTTGGGGAATGAAAAATAGCAGGGGCTTTATCCCTGCTATTTTTAGTAATATAGATGATAATCTAAACAAAATCCAATTAAAATACCAATGGCATAGCTTACTAAATCTTGAATCAAAAAACCATAGCCTAAAACTAAACCACCAAGTGTGGATGCTCTT